>NZ_JBDNLG010000002.1:0-60497 GCF_047718355.1 Ethanoligenens sp. | reverse complement strand
CTGTTGCGCCGGTAGCACCAGTCGCGCCGGTAGCACCCGTTGCGCCGGTAGCACCGGTAGCCCCCGTTGCGCCGGTTATACCGTCTCCCGATCCGGTTGCACCGGTAGCACCTGTTGGTCCAGTCGCGCCTTGCAATACAGAAGAAGACAAGGCATTTTCCATTTTTGATTTCAGAAACAACTGGTTTTGCACCGCACTGTCAAGCACGCCACGCACACTGTCGTTTGCGGCGAGCACATCACTTACTGTTGCGCCGGGACCACTGATTCCCGGAATCGTACCAATGATATATTGTAATTTTTCACCTTCCGTATTGATCACATGACTAAGACCAAGTTCTTCCATTGCAATGGACGCGAGAATCAGGTTGATTGCATCGTCCCGTGTAATAGGGGGACTGATACTCGGAAAAGTAGGCAATGACATTGTAGAAAAACCTCCTAAAAAAATGGACAACTAGTATAGTGTATGTCCATCGGCTGTAAACAGTTCGTCCGATCATTCAGCTTTTTGCTTTTCCTGAATTGCCTGAAGGCTCGAGCGGGCTTGTTGGTCGTCGGGATATAAATAAATTGCCTGCTCATATGCATCCCGCGCCAGAGGGATTTGACCCAGCTGTTCGCAGCACTTCCCAAAAAAGTAATACGCATAAAAACTGCCATACCCATTGTAGGTCAGATAATGCGGGATTGCGTCCCCCAGCATCAGGCAATGCCGAAACACTTGTGCTGCCCGTGTATATTGTTTTTCCGACATTAAAAGAATACCTTTAAAGAAATGCAGGTCGACATAGTCCGGATACAGTGCAAGCGCTTTTTCAAGACCCTGTAGGGTCTCGGCAGGCACACCATGCTCCAGTAGAATTGAGTATTTTAGATGGTATAGCATAGAGGGAGGCATCCGTTTCTTCTTCAAGAATCCACTGATTGCGTCGTTCACACAGGCAAACGCCTTTTCAAATGCGTGCATACCAAAGTATTCGACAGCTGTGTGATAGTCGATCCAGGGACTGTGATCCGATTTTACGCGTTCCTTTTCCAGCAAGGTCAGATTGCGCTTGGTTTTCTGTTTTTGAAAGACGGCCGTGTCCAGATAGCCGTCATGAAGCAGGCGGATGGGCAGGCCCTTTGCAAAATTTTTGCTGCTTATGCCGGATGGAAGATTTAGATGCTCATGGATTTTTCCTACGAAACGTATGCCGCGTCCATTGCGGAACAGGCGATAGCTATCACTGAAAAAAACCTGATGCAAGTCGGGGCGTTCCCCCATGAAATGCACCATTCGGACAGAGAAAAGCGACGCGTCACTATCACGTAATTCTTTCAGGAATACGTCCTTCTGCGTAATTTTCAATTGTTCGTCCGCATCCATCCAGAGTATCCAGCGGCCTTTGGCCTTTTCAATTCCGGCGTTGCGCGCCGCGGCGAAGTCATCATCCCATTCCCTGGGATAGACTTCCGCATGGTAACGGCGGCAGATCTCCTGTGAATCGTCGGTGGAACCGGTGTCGACCACGACGATCTGGTCAACTACGCCTTGAACGCTTTGCAAACAGCGTTCAAGGCAGGTATGCTCATTTTTTACAATCATGCAAAGTGTCAATAAAGGGGACTGTGTCATCGTGTCTTCCTTTGGTCTTAGGTGGAATGGAGTGGACTGCGCTACTCTCCAAGCAGTAAAGGCTCCAATTGGTTTTTCCAGACCCAGTGTGGGCTGTAGCGCTGGCGCACTTGGGTTTTGGCGTGCAGTACCGGGTTTTCTTGCAGCAGGGCGAGTACTTCTTCGGCAAAATGCCCGTAGTACGCCTGCTCGGACGGCTGATAATGTTCGGTGGTTTCAAATCCATTGTTCAGGGCGTCCCACCGCATAAAAACGGCGTGCAGGTTTCGGCCGATTTCTTCCAAGGACGGGACAGCCTGATTCAACACAAGCAGGTTCGCGCGACTGGCCGCCTCCAACACAATCAGTGGAAAAAGTTCGGAATAGGACGGTGTGACAAATACGTTGGACAATGTAAACAAATCCAGCACCGCCGGACGCGGAAATCCAGTTGGAAACCCGTGCTCGGAAGTAAAACAGAGATCATCCGGATCAAGCCCGAATTGTATGCCGGTTTGTCGGACGAAATCCCGGTACAGTTTTTGATCCACATCACCGGAAGGAAAATCGCAGAACACGACTTTTACGCTGCCTGAGCCGACCCGTTTGAGTGCGCCTGCAAAAGCGGCTACTTTATCAAATTTCTTGGCAGGCGTCAAGCGGCCTGGATAGACCATCAGAATATCCGATGCAAATAAATCCGTTTGTTGTGCCAGCTTCCGGACAGCATTGTGCACAAAAGACAGTGGGTCGAGTGAATTGTAAACGATGCGGCAGCGGCCCTCCGGCACGTTGTATTGTCTGGCAAGCGGTGTGATCCCCACGTGTGTAAGCGCGATATAGGTGGTGTGCGGCAAGGGGATAAAACGGGCGGAAAGCGGCCATTTGACATCTGCCGGACGCGACAACGGGGCAGAGTGCGAAAAAGAGAGGAACCGCAGATGGGGCAGCTGCACTTGTGCTTTTCGCAAGGCTACATTATGCAGCAGATACCAGCCTTGATATAAAATATCGTGCAGGATGCAGATGTCTATGCCGGCAAGTTCTTTGACCAGACTGTCGGCCACGGCGTCGGCTTCCTTGAAAAAGGCAGGAGGTATCTGCGCATGGGGATCGTCGTAATCCTGCCACTCTATCTGACGCCCATCCAGCGTATTGCAGACTTTTGCCCATTCAATCCGGCTATCCAAGTAAATACCGAATCGGCTGTCTTCCTCAAATTGCTCGCAGACCAGCAGTCTAACGGTGATTCCGGCATCGAGCAGCATACGCAGCTGCTCCGCTACCACATTCACCAGCGAATAGGTGGTGTCCAGCTTTCCAAACATGGTCAGAATGGCTACATTCACGTTGTTTCCCCCTCGTGGGTTTTTTTGTCGGAGGGAGAAACAGGTTTTTTTGCTTTTGTTAAAGAATGAAAATATTTGCGGTTATATAGCACGGCGGCCGCATTGGGCTTGTATTGGGCCGCAATCTCGTTGTGCCGTTCTGCTTCATCGCGGCGGCCTAACCGGTCGTAGCATACCGCCAACTCTAAATGCGGCGTATATCCCCAACAATCCGGCTGGAAAAACCCCCAGCTTTTTTCCGGTTTGTGCAAGGTCGTAGCCAATTGAAACCAGAACAGTGCACGGGAGAAATTGTTTTGGTTTTTATAGAAATAGCCAAGCTGACAGCAAGCTTCGGCACGCGGCGTATCGTAAAGGAAACTGTGCAGCAAAGACAGCACTTGTTTTTCGGGCAGATGCCGGAGCTGATAGCAGGCGGCCAGCTCTAAGCAGGCGGAAATATTGTCTTCGACCCATCCGCTTCCGCTTTCCAGAAAGTTTAAAAACATCTGGGCGGCCTCCACATTTTTCCCGTTGTCTTTTAATTCCCTTGCGTAATAGTAGAGGCCGCGGGGCGTAAGTGAGCGGCCTGATTTACGCATTTTTTCATAGATGGCAAGGTTTCTTCCGGTGGCGGCCGCATGCAGTTTGGTATGCGTGACAGCAATTTCCGTGGTGCGCACGTTCCCCGATACGGGTATATATTCGTGAACAGGCTCGACCCACGCAAAGTGCCGGCTGCGCTTGACAAGCCGTTCGCGGTGATAAGAAAACAAAGGATTTCCATCCATATCGAATTTGACATGGTATAGCATCATAACGACATCCACAGATGGGTCCAACGTTTTTTTCAACTCAATCAGGCGTACCCGATCGTCAGGCAGCAGGATGTCATCCGCATCCAGCCACATGATGTAGTCCATGGACGCCTTTTGAAAGGCAAAATTTCGAGCGGCAGAAAAATCATCGATCCATGTAAAATCATATATTTGATTGGTGAAGCGTTTGGCAACATCCTTGGTTGCATCTGTGGAACCCGTGTCTACAACAATGATTTCATCAGCGATGTTGTGCACGGACTGTAGGCATTTGGCCAGTGTCTCTTCTTCATTTTTGACAATGAGACAAAGACTGATTGTTGGCATGATTTATACCAGCCTTTCTATACAAGTTAATACCAGTATAGTGCGGGTATGCTGATAATGACCGTGCTCCGCAAGCAAATGGCAGAACGTTTTGCGGTGCTGTGTCATAAAATGTACAAGCACGACGTTACGGAGGAAAAACATTATGTCTATGCCCAATATTCCCAATATCACCCCTGAAATTGACCTTTGTAGAGAAGATGTCATCACTTTGCTGCTGGCTTCCGTTGCACTTGAGGAGATAGGTATGGGGCATGTCTTGAATGCGGAAGCGGAAAAATTGCAATCCGTTATCGCATCCTGTGAAAACGGGGGGCCATCACATGTTAAAACCTTGTTGCAAATCAACGAAAGCGTGGAGCGAACCGTAAACAGTCTAAACAGAATGCAGATGCTCTTACAAATGAAAATGGAGAATATTCTTCGTTTCACAAAAACATCTACATGTACAACGACCTGTTCTACTACCTGTACGCATACTCATACTTGTACGCACACGCATACACATACCTGTCCGCCGTCCACCTGTACGCATACCTGTCCGCCGTCCACCTGTACGCATACGCATACCCACACCTGCCCGCCGTCCACTTCGCATACCTGTTCGACAACAACCACGCGGACGCGCACACATACCTGTCCGCCGATTACCCCTCCATGCCCCCGACAACCGATTGGAATCAACGGTTGTGGTTCGGTTGTGACAAACAGTACGGATTCTTACGGTGAATTCTCATTATTCTTGCAGATATATCAGTTTGGCGTTGGAGACCAATCGGATACCCTGCGGTTTGTTGCGCGGGAGGTACGTTCCGGAGAATTTGTCATGTTAGAAGTGAATGCAGTACCAAACAGTCTTACGGCAAAGTGGATACCCGCAGAAACCGGCCGGTTTCTGCGGATAGACGGAACGGGAATTTTAAGCGGTGTGGGTTTCCCGTCTTGTCAGCTGCATTATGAAACGAATTTTACACTGGAAATTGCAAAGGAAAAAGAAGACTGGTTTTGCCACATGCAATTTGCAATGCCCGGCAGTCTGTATCCATACAAAAGCGGAAGAATCACATTCAAAACAGATGATTTTGAATTTGTTGACTGATTTAGGTAAGGCTGATTGTAAAGCAAAAGGTGTTTCCGCAGGGAGAGTATAGCTAATGAAATTCTGATGCATTTTCGCAGTCAGAAAAAGTCGGCGCAGGATGTATATATCAGCGATCCCATTGACACAGATAAAGACGGCAACCAGCTCACGCTGATGGATGTTGTGAGCTGCGAAGACACCATTCTGGATGATGTGGATTTAAAAATAAAATCGGAGCAGCTCCGCGCGTACATAAAAAATTTGTCGCCGAGGGAACGGGCCATCATCGAGATGCGTTATGGGCTGCATGGTGCCAGACCTCAAACGCAGCGTGAGGTGGCGGGGAAGCTCAATATTTCGCGGTCCTATGTATCCCGCATCGAGAAAAGGGCGCTGGGGGAACTGCGTGGCCAGTTTGCAGATGACTAAGCATGTAGCCGGTTTCAAGGGAAGGATATTGCGCGTACCGGGTCGATAGGCTTGCGTCACGCTCGCTTTTGATTTATGATTATAGTAATCCAACGTGGAAGGCGTGAGGATGGTTTTGGCAGGCAACGCGTATCCGTATGCATGACTTTCATGCAACGGGACTTTGTCAAAGGTAAAAGAGGCGCATTGGCAAAAGAGCCGCGATGGCGTCTTCTGTGCGGGTTGCTAAAATCATGACCGGCCAAAAGTCAAAAAGGAAGTTTAAACATGTTGACAGCGATAGTATATAGCGGTGACGCTCTGGCACTTACTGCACTGGAGCGTTGCGTACGTGAGACCGGCAAGATGAAGGTGTTGGGTACTTGTCAGAGCGACACCCTGCTTTTGCATACGGTTGGTGAACAGCGGCCGGATGTTGTTTTTTTGGATATCGGTATCTTGGGCGACACCGGATTGGCGGTAGCCGCCGCCTTGCGGGAATATGCGCCCAGAACCGATATGGTGATGATAACCGACCACCGGGAATATGCGATGGACGCATTTGAACTAGACGCAGTGGATTGCCTGCTTAAACCCATACAGGCAGAGCGGCTGATGCGCACCGTTGAACGGCTGCGCGACAGATATCTCGCGCAGGACACACACGCGACAGGTTTTGAATTGCAGTGTATGAGCGAATTTGCCGTTTTGAATACGGCAGGTGATTTTCTGCGCTGGCCAACCCAAAAAGCGCAGGAAATGCTTGCCTTTCTTTGGTACAATCGCAAGCGGGCGGTTGGTACGTCCGTGCTGGCAGAGACGCTCTGGCCGGATGTTGACGCCGTGCGTGCCCGCAACAATCTGTACACAACCATTTACAATATGAAAAAGGTATTGAAACAGTTTACGGGCAATGTGATATGCATTGAGAAATGCAGCGGCGGGTATCAGTTTGTTTCGGCACTGGAAAGTGATGCGGAATATATACAGGCGCGGCTCGAAAAAATCGGGCAAGGCGAATTTGCGGAGGATTTACATAGTTACAAGCAGATGATGGTGTTGTATACCGGCGGGCTTTTTGAGGCGGAAGAGTACGGCTGGTCACAGAACATGCAGGCCTATCTGCTGGAACTGATTCAAAAGCATGGATTGCGGCTGTCCAACCGTTTATTAAAGATGGAGCGCTGGAGGGAGGCACAGGAAATTTTGCAGCATTTGCTGTTGCGCGACCCTTGCTGCGAGGGCGCACACGTCTTACTCATACGGGTGCACGCGCGTGCGGCAGATATAGCGGGGACACGGCAGAGTTATGCCTGCTATTGCCAGATGATGCGAAGTGAATTCGATGTGGAGCCGCGGAGCCTTGCCGAGATTGTCGATGAGGAAAGTGTATTGCGCAAACCTTGAGGGCGAGGTGCTTTTGCCCCTGATTTGCGATGATACAGCCAACAAGAAACAGACCTTGCTTCATAGAGAAAGGGGTGGGGTCTGTTCTGGTTAAAGGGATGTCCCTCGGCGTTATAGATATGCGGAATACAGGAAATATCCCTGTCTTACTGTATAGCAGGCTGTAATAATATTACTTAAAAGTAAATATATAATTACATTGTTGGTAAGTGGCTGGGCCAAAACGGCAGGATTACGGTAAGGATATGTTTAGATTGTATTTAGATGTCTTTGGTATACTTAGCATATCTATACACCGTCATCGACGACGATGCGCTTACATAATCAAAACGTTTGTGCAATAGAGAAGAATGTTCATGCCACGCAGTGACAAACTGCGGGAGAAAACGGGGAGAAAACGACATGATAGAAGCAGTAAAAAGAAAAGTGTTCTCAGCTTTCTCGGTTTTTATGGCAGTGGCTGTAGGGCTGATGTCATTTTCTGCAAATTTGACAGCCCGTGCGGACAGTCCGTGGACCGGAACGTGGGACAGCACGGCAAATGGTTCGCTTATTACCAACGTGGAATTGTTTGATTTGAGCAAAACATCCACGCAGGCAGCCGGCTCCATTGTCGAATCTGAAATGACGCAGGTCTATGACGTGACGGGAGCCGACAATAAAATCATACCGGCAGGTACGATTTATAAGGCGGGCGACACACTGCCGGCGCTGCTTTCCTCCACGGTAAAGTACACATTGGCGCCGGTTATCACCGATGCCACTACCGGCATTGACAAGAGCGGCAATGTGCGTATTTTATATACGTTTGCCATTCCGGATGGCGTTACATTTAGTAATGCCAGCCCGACGACCTACCAGTTTACAATACCCAAGGAAGTGGCGCTGCAGTCTGCGGTAACAAATATGCCGTTGAATGCCGATGGAATCACCGATGCGGTCGCAAATGTGAGTATTCCGGCAAACCCGACCGGCGCTTCCACCGGTACAATCACCTTTACTGAGGCATCGAACGGACATATCGACAGGCATGGCGCGTTCTATGTAGATAGCCAGTTCTCAAATATGAACAACGAAAACACCACGCCGGTCAGCATCCCGTTTGCGGTGCAGGGAAAAAGCGATCCGCTTACAGTGAATGTCTATTTTGCACAGCCGGCGCCTATCATTTCCAAGCTCGGCAGCTTCGACAGTGCCAGCAGCAACATCAACTGGGTCGTGACAGCCAACGAGAAACAGATGACCGTCACAAACGGGTATATCACAGATCAGGTGCCGTCGGGCTTGTCCTATGTGCCAGGCACCTTTACGGTGACCGACACCACCACGGGGGACGAGCCGGTTTTTAAGGACAGCAGCACGACCGCGGGGTCGGACATCTCCAATGGTAATTTTACCTATACGCAGTCTACGGCGACGCTGAAATATGTGCTGCCTACCCCGACGTCGGATGTGTATCAAGTCGCTTACGCGTCATCGGTGCCGTCTAGCCAATATGGGAAGAATTTTACCAATACGGCTAACTTGTACTACAACGGCAACAGTACGCCGGTCAGCAGCAATGCGACGCTCACGCCCAGCCCGAACTATATTACGAAGAGCGGCAGTGCGAGCGAGGTGAACGGGAAACAGCAGATAACCTGGACAATCCCGTTCAACAATGACGGCGGCACATTGCAGAATGTCGTAATTACCGACCCCTATATCAACAATGGGACGGCCGCGCCCGCCGGATCGCAGATCATGTCGGTAAAATATTATGAAACGGCGGCAGGCGCGGCAGGCGCGGCCTCCGCTACGTCAATCGGTACAGACAGTTCTTCCACACCGTATTATACAGACAACAACGGTGTGCTCACGGTCAATTTCGGCAATGTGACAGGTGCGCATACGCTGGTGTTTACGGTACAATTTCCGGATAACTATCTGCAAACCAACCAGGACGGGTCGTTTACCAATACAGCTACGCTGAAGGCGGACAATAACGCCTATCTGCAAGGCGGCGTGCCGGCTACGAACGGAACCGGCGTAGGCACCGGAAACACGATGCTGAGCAAGAGTGGCTCACCGGATTATACGAGCGGTGAAATCAACTGGACGGTGAAGGTCAATGAAAGCAAGCGCGCCATGGCTGCCGCCCAGCTGAAAGATGTGATTGGGGACAACCACAACTATGTTCCGGGCACCTTTAAGGTTATAGACAATACAACGAGTGCACAGGTTTTTAAAGACAGCAGTACCGCGTCGATAGGGACGGATATTAACAGCGACAATTTCAGTTATACGGCATCTACCAAAACGTTGCTGTATACGTTCCCAACTGCTAAGTCTGACCAATATACGGTTACATACTCCACCAAACTCGACGGCTCCCAGAATCAAGTTTATGCAGGCAACACCCCCGGCTCGTACGGCAACACGGCGACCTTGACACCGGATATAAACACCCCATCGGTTTCGACGACCGTCAACCCGCCTCAAAGCTATGCGACAAATGTGCTGAGCAAAAGCGGCCCGGGGTTTAACTATATCAACCATGAACTCTCTTGGAACATTACAGTAAATTCCGCCCAATATCCGCTGACCAATGTGGTGGTAACGGATGCACTGACGGATAACAGCCTGAAATCCCCGAATCAGCAGGTCGGCGATCCGGAGTACGCGTTCGATTTTGATGCGAACCAGTCGGTAACAGTTACCACTGGCTCTACGTCGATGAAACTGACTGCCGATACGACTGGCACACCGGGCGCGGGGCAGTACTATTATAACGGCAGTACCCGCACGCTGACATTTAACCTTGGCGATTTGAGCGACTCCACACCCGCAAACCGCACAAAAACCATCAATTTCCAGATGAAACTGATGGATTCAGTCGATCACTATTTTGCCACGAACAGCAGCAACAAGCTTAATAACACCGCTACTGTAAAGAGCAATGAAAACACCAACCCGACTTCGGCCCAGGGAAGCCAGACCATCGACAATACCGTGATCGGCAAGGGTGCGGTTTATACAAACAACAATAAATACATCGACTGGAATGTGCAGATCGACCAGAATGGCGCAAACATTGGTTCCGACGTTGAATTGACGGATACGTTGCAGTCAGGCCTGCTGCTGGATACCTCTTCTGTCAAGCTGTATCCGCAGACACAAGCTGCGGACGGGAGCATGACACCGAGCGGCAGCAGAGACCAGAACGGTTTGCTACAAAACCCCAGCACCCCGGTGACACTTTCGGGCGCGAATGTGGCATATGACGTTTCCACCAACAAGTTTGTGTTTACAATGCCTAAGGGAAATGTCAGTACGCCGTATCTGCTGACGTTCCGCACGTATATTGACACGACGGTTATCACAAACAATACCACTGTGAATAATATCATTACGCTAAGTGGATCAACCGCTGCCACTGAAGATTCACAAAATGCTTCCACGACTTATACGCAGAACGCGGGCGGGTATGCAACCGGTGTGACCGGGCAGATTACGCTGAAAAAGACGGACAGAGCAAACGGCAAAGTCCTTGCTGGCGCGCAATTCAGATTGTATGACCAGTACAAAAATCATTTGCGCGATGTGACAACCGGTGTGGATGGTACGGTTACGCTGCCGTATCTGGCTTACAGTATACCGTACCGCTTGGTGGAAACAGGCGCACCGACCGGATATGACAACAACAACAGCACTGATTACTGGTTTGAATACATAAATGACGAGAACAGTACGGGGCATATCCAACAAATCACTTCCGCGACGGACACCACGGCAATCGGCAGCCCGACTGCTTCCTCCGGTTCGCCGGTCCTTACGTTTTCCGATGCCATGAAGACTGCAACAGTCCAGTTCACCAAACAAGGGGACGGCGGAACGGGTCTTGCGGGCGTACAGTTTACACTGACCGGCACAGCGCTCAATGGGACGGCTGTTTCACTGACGAGCAACACGACCGATTCGAATGGCCTCGTCACATTCGGCAATGTGCCCTACAGCGATGCCAACGGATATACCATTACCGAAACCCAGATACCGGCAGGCTATACCGCCGTTGCGCCGCTGGCCAGGGTCATGGTCAGCGACAATACTGTGGCAAGTGGCACGTACACACTTCCCAACCAGACAGACGGACCCGCAGGTAACCTGACAGTGACGAAAGCGGACACGGATGGAAACGGTACGCTGGAAGGCGCTGTGTTCCAACTGTTTACGGGCGGCAACGCGGGCACAAGCGGCACACCGGCGTATATCTCGGGTGTTACCGGTGCCAACGGGCAGGCGGTGTTTACAGGCATTCCGGCCGGCACCTACACACTGCATGAAAACATCGCGCCGACCGGCTATATGGCTGCCCCCGACAAGAATGTGACCATCGACAGCAATGCGACGGCTTCTGTGAGGCTGAGCACTGCGGTCACAGTGTTAGACCAGCGGCAGACCGGTTCGATCAGTTTTACCAAGACCGATGGTGTCACTCCTCTTGCAGGCGCACAGTTCGCCGCCTATTATGACCAAGCGGGCAACTATCCGGTCAAGGTGAATGGAAAGGTGGTCGTTTCCACCGGCAGCGACAATACGTCGGCACTCACGCTTGCAGACGGCGTTGTGAAATTTGCCAATTTCCCCTATGCGACCGACGCAGCCAACGGCTATTCGAGCGGTTTCTGGGTGCGGGAAGTCGTAATACCCGCCAATTATGCCGCTGCCGCGCCTTTCCAGGTCGCGCTTACCTCTGCCGGTTCCAATGCGCCGACCACGGTTGCGGATACGTTGAAAACGGCGAACGTCCAGTTCAATAAGACGGACGGCGTCAATGCACTGGATGGCGCGACGTTTGGCTTGTACACCGACGCGGCAATGAGCAAATCAATTGCAACGGTAACCTCCATAGGCGGGGCGGTCACATTCGGCAATGTGCCGTACAGTGATAATGCCTATTATGTCAAAGAATTGAATACACCGGATGATGTGCATTATCAAAAGGCTGCATCGTTCTTCTTTACACTCAACGATAATAACACATCCGTCAGCAACGGTGTGCTGCGGCTGACATCCGCAAATACTGTGGGAATAGGCGCTGCTGCCACGCCGGTGGACGCAAACGGCAATGTGGTGGATACGCCGCTTGGCAGTATCACGGTGCAAAAGCAGGACGCACAAACAAGCGCTCCTTTGGCAGGTGCGGTTTTCCAAGTCAAGAGTGCGTATGATGGAAAAATATATACGGCGTATACGACTAATGCGGATGGCAGTGTTACATTCGGCAATCTTCCGCTCAACCCGAACGCTACCAAGCAGACATCCTTTACGGTAATTGAAACGACTGCTCCGCAGAATTATGAGCAGAATACCTACTCCGGCAAAAATCTGACAGTATCGCTTCAAAACGCGGCCGGCAAGCGCGATTCCGTTTTGACACCGTATCTTGATACCAAAAAGGCCGGCACGATCAACCTCACCAAGGTGGATCAGAACAATCAGCCGCTGGCGGGTGCAGAGTTCACCTTGTTCCAGACGGTAAATGGCGTTGAGCAGACTGTACAAGGACCCGTTATATCCAACGGCAGTGGGTTGGTCCAGTTTACAGGTGTCCCGTACGGCAGTTATTACATCAGGGAAACCAAAGTGCCGGCAGATTATACGGGTGACACCGCAAAGCAGATTCCTGTCGTTTTGGATGATCAAAACCCAAGCGGCACGATTGTTACCAATGGCACCTCGCACATATTGGACGTTGGGAGCGTTTCCAACACCATCAAGACCGGCAGTGTCCAGTTTACCAAAAAAGCGCCGGACGGCAGTAACCTCGCGGGCGCGGTGTTCACACTGACAGGCGCGGGCGGTTACACACAGAAAGTGACTTCCGATCAAGCGGGGCTGGTGAAATTCACCGATGTGCCTTATGGCGAATATACCTTGACAGAAACAGGCGCACCGGTCGATTATACCATTGTGGCACCGGTACCGGTTTCACTGCACGACAGCACGACCAATAACACGGGGTCGCTGACGATGAACGACATGGTGGACGCGCTGAAGACCGGTACCATCCAGTTTACAAAGATGGCGGAAAACGGTGGCACATTGTCGGGCGCAGCGTTTACCTTGACGGGCGCAGGCGGTTACACACAGCAAGTCACCTCCGACCAGAACGGTCTGGTACGTTTCACAGGCGTGCCGTATGGTGACTACACTATTGAGGAAACCGGTGTTCCAGCCCATTATGTAGCGGTATCCCCCATGACGGTTTCGCTGCACGACAGCAATACGGCAATCCGAAATGGGACGTTGACTTTGGGGAATGTGACAGATTTGTTGCAAAGAGGCGACGTTGTAATCCATGATGAAGACAATAACGGGAAACCCAAACCCGGTGACACAATCACGATCTACGATAATAACGGAAAAGAGATCGCGACTGGAAAAACGGACAGCAACGGCAATCTTGTATTCCATGACCTGCCATATGGCGCCTATACTGTGGTAAACGGCAGCGGTGGGACCGCGTCGGTGGCGCTTGGGGGCGCAACATCCACTGCCACACTGGTTGCCAACCCGTATACCGGCGCAGCCGGTACAATACCACCCTACGCGGCATTGGGACTTTTCGGTTTATCCTTGGGTGGTGTTCTGTTGGGCTTGAAACGCAAACGCAAACAGTAAACAGATAGAGAGAATCGATTCCAAGTTTGTAATATACCAATAGCAACAGGGCTGCCAACTAGATGGCAGCCCTGTTTTTTGTGCGCCCGGTATGGACGATAGCTCGACGGTAATCGCCGTTAAATTTGGATTCATACAGACAAAATCTTGAATAAATTTATGACCACAGGCATTCAGTTGTCCATGTTTTTCTCTATGGCGATCGCTCGGTTTCCTTTCATTGTCGCAACGTGCACCAAAGCGGCAAGAACCTGTGTCAGCAGACCGAAGGCGCAAAAACCGCACCACCCAAGCCGGTGATACAACAATGTCCCCAGATACGAACCGACCGCTCCGCCTAAGAAGAGAGAAACCATATAAACCAAAGTGATTCGGTTTCTTGCTTCCTCATTCAGATTTTGAATGCGGGTCTGGTTGGCAACATTGCAGCATTGCACCCCCATATCCAATAAAATTACTCCCAGCACCAATCCCCATAATCGAAAACCAAACGCAAGGAAAAGTAAATAGGAAACGAGGATAATGAGTATAGTCACACCCACGGTAAATTTGGCGCCTTTATTATCCGAGAGCTTTCCTGCAAACGGTGCAAACAGGATACCGGTTATACCCAGCAGTCCAAACATACCGATGAGACTTGTATTGAAATGAAACGGGGAGCCTTGCAATTGAAAGGTCAGGGTTGTCCACAATGCACTAAATGCAGCCATAATCAGCGCCGCATTGATTGCCGCTTCTCTTAACACCGGAAATTTTCCAGGGAGCGTAAATACCGACTTTAGGGAAGCGATATAATTCAGCTTGACACGCATACCCACTTCACAAACTGGCAGCATTCGTTTCAATAACAAAAAGAGGGCTGCCATAAAGAAAACGGCAAGCAGATAGATGGCCTTCCACCCCAGGTATTTTCCAATTATCCCGCTGACCACCCTGGACAGCAGCACGCCAATCAGAAGTCCACTCATGATATGCCCGATGTTCTTCCCCCTATCCGCATTGCTGGAAAGTTTTGCGCACAGCGGAACCATCAGCTGTGGAATCACAGAGGTTGTGCCGATTGCCAGACAGGCCGTGGCGGTTAGCGCAAAGTTGGAGGAAAGGAACATCGTCAAAAGTGAGAATGCTGCCAAAACAAGCATGGTCAGTACCAGTTTTTTTCGTTCCACCAGATCGGCAAGTGGTAAGATCAAAAACAAACCCAGTGCATATCCGACTTGTGTAAGAGTTGCAAGCAGCCCCGCACCCGCCTGTGTGACGTGATAGGCACCGGCAATCTGCTCCAGCAACGGCTGAATGTAATAAATATTGGCCACGGACACGCCGCTTGCGGTGGCCATAAGCAGAATCAAGCTGCGGTTTAACGGCGGCAACTCTTGGGGCACATGTGCTTTCCTGTTCGTTCTCTTCATCTTTTCTCAATCCACCTGTTTAAAATCATCCGCAAATTCCTTCATCATACATACCAGATGCTCTGCGCTGCCTTTTTCCGTAATCAGGCGGTTGATTACGATGTCGTGTAAAATATAATCCTCCATCAGATAAATGTGCGTTGCATCTTCCGTGTAGAAAGCGTCTTTGTTAACTTCGACGGCGTGGCCATACAGCATTTTTTTACTGTCTACAGAAAGTATAAACCACGGTGTCTTTTTAGCAGTGTTATGTATTTTATTGCGGGTATGCTGTTCAATTCCTTCCATAGGGGTATCTATCTCATGGCCAATTCCAGCAACCCTGCACCCCCGTGCTCTGCATTCCTTTAGCGCTGGAAGCAGCTGTTCATACATCTGTCCCCATATGGAAACCATAATGTGGTGATCTGCTTCCTTTAGCAGCTGCTTGCAGTACACCATGATATTCTCAGCCCCTTTGACGGTGAAAACATAGATTCCCTGCTTATTTTCCTCGGATTCTAAGTATTGCAGATCATTTTTTACCTCTTCATAATCACTTTGCCACTCTTCCTTCATTCGCTCTAAAAACACCTTGCTCGGTATCGGCGTATAGTTTTTTACATTGTCACTGCTCTCTTCCAGCATGGACAGCCCACGGGCAGTCAAAGATGCCAGCACATCATAAATACGGGCCCGCGGAATGCCCGATTCTTTACTGATATTATAGGCATTTGCTGTTCCAATTTTTAACATGGCCGCGTATGCTTTGGCTTCATACAAATTCAAACCAAACTTTTGCAATTTACCAAATAAGGCTGCTTCCATTTCAATACCGTCCCTTTTACAATAAAAATAGCAGTGCCGATACGCTGTAACTACTGTAGTGGTCACTATACCATCGTCTTATATGTTTGTCAATATTCCATTGATACTTTTCGTCTATAATAAGAATGACAACACATGTAACCCCTGAATATCGCTGGGTGGAAACTGTTCGTTTAAAAGGCAGATGCGCCAGCAATAATTTACATATAATGGAATTTATATTGCCAGTAACGCACATTCATGGTATACTGATACGAAAGCCTGCGCATTGTACGGGCTTTCGGGATTACTCACCGGGGGAATTAAGGACGGGTCATTTCTTGCAAGGAGGATACCCTGTTTATGAAGACAGCAGGCAACAGCAAGCAACCCGCACCCAAAACGAGGTCCGCGTCCGCTACCAAGGGCACGGAGCGCCATGTGGCAGGCCGCATTGGGAAAATACTGTTGACACTTTTCCTTTTGGTGGTCATCACTGGCTCAATTGTGGTGGGTTCGCTTTCTGTTTATATTTTGGTGTTTGTCAAGCCGGAAAACATCGACTTGACCAATGCACAGCTAAAATTCACCAGCATGGTCTATGCCAACGATAGTTCTGGGAATCCACAAGTTGTTTCCCAGATCAACGGGGGAGAAAACCGCATCTGGGTTAGCATCGACCAGGTGCCGGATAATTTAAAGAATGCATTTATCAGTACAGAGGACCAGCGTTTCTATGAGCATGAAGGTGTAGACTGGAAGCGAACCGCCGGCGCACTGGCTAACTTTTTTCTGCATTTTTATTCCACGGATCAAGGGGGATCCACCATTACACAGCAGCTCATTAAGAATATCAATGGCGATACGTATAACCGCCGGCCCGGTGTCAAGATCGCCGAGATCGTCACCGCGCTGGATCTGGAAAAAAAGTTCTCCAAAGATCAAATATTGGAGAGCTACCTGAACACCATACCGCTTGGCGGAAGCAGTTATGGCGTGCAGGCAGCGGCCAATTCCTATTTCGGCAAGGATGTTAAGCAACTGGATCTGGCGCAATGTGCCGTACTGGCGGGGCTGACACAAGCGCCCAACAGCTACAATCCGCTGAAACATCCGGACAAAGCTAAAATCAGACAGAAGTATGTGCTGAAAAACATGCTGTCACAGAAGATGATTACACAGGCGCAATATGATCAGGCCGTGGCGGAGCCCCTCACCTATGTGGGGCAGCAGCCGGCCATCCGCGGTTGGTTCGTCGATCAAGTTATTGAGGACGTGATAGACGATCTGGTGGCGCAAAAAGGTTATCTGCGCAGCAGGGCACAAAGTTTGGTGCTGAATGGCGGTCTGAAAATATACTCTACATTGAACCCCACCGTGCAGTCTGCTATGGATAATGTGTATCAAACGAATGCAGGCAACAGTGATATTTGGCTTGCCGGCAAAAGCGGTACTTATCAGTCCGCTATGGTGGTGATGGACTACTCCGGTGCGGTATTGGGCGTTGAAGGCGGCCGCGGGGCGAAAACCGCAAATCTGGGGTTTAACCGTGCGAACGATATGCTGCGTTCCCCGGGTTCATCGATAAAACCCATTGGGGTCTATGGGCCTGCGATCGAGCAAGGGCTTATTACATGGTCCAGTACATTTCAAGATGCGCCGATCACCGTCGGTGGTTCTTTGTGGCCGCATAATGACGATAAATGGACCTATCAGAACATGACGGTCGCGGAGGCATTGGCACAATCCAAGAACACGATTGCCGTGCGGATTGAGCAACTGGTCAAACCCGCGAATACGGTGAATTTCCTGACTAATAAACTCGGAATTACAACATTGGTCAAGACGCCGGATAAGAAGGGGAACAGTGATGTCGGGCTGGCCGTCGGTATCGGCTCACTTACCAAAGGCGTTTCGGTGGAGGCCATGGCGGCGGCATATCAACCGTTTGGCGACGGCGGTCTCTATAATAAGCCGTATACGTACAGCAAGGTGCTGGACAGCAACGGCAATGTGCTGCTTGAGAACAAGGCCAGCAATACCCGCGCGTTTTCACAGGAGACATCCACCATTGTCAATCGCTTGCTCCAGAATAACGTGATCAACGGCACCGGTGCAAAGGCGCAGCTCTCCAGTACCACGGTGGGCGGCAAGACCGGTACCACCGATAACGGCTGGGATCGCTGGTTTGTCGGTATCACGCCCGATTATGTGGGCGCGGTGTGGAGCGGGTACGATAATAACAAAGAAATGTATACGACCAATAACCCCTCGGTCTATGCATGGCACGCCGTGATGCAGAAAATACAGGCCAATATCGCGTTTAAGACATTCCCGGTCTGGGGAGATGTGACGCAGGGAACGGACGGCGGCTGGTATAAAGCAGGAACGACTGCCTCGCAGTGATTTGCCCGCGTATCTGCATATGGATTTATTTCCCGGTTTTATTGTACAGACAACCGCCCCCGTACCGCATGGCTTACATGCGGTACGGGGGCGGTTTTTATTGAAATGCCTATCACGATTTAATGACCCGGCAGAATGATAGAGGCGGTGGCATGGTCTGCATCCATAGGGTTGGGAACACCAGCAATAGACGCGTGATCGGTATACTGCCACATGATATGTGATTTCCACGCACCCGCCTGCGCAGGCTTCTGACCATTGTAATCGGCTACCCATAAGCCATACTTTGCAAGGGCAGGGGAGGTTAAATACTTGTCCGCAAACTTACGCGAACAGTAAATCAAAAGCGAATGGCCGGAAACGTGTTCAAACTCTGTGGCAAACGATAGAACGGCCGCTGTCAGCGCCGCGGGCGTCAGGTTGTTGTCTTCCTCCACATCCAGCGCCGGATAGAACGCATATCCGTATGGCTGGATCGTTTGATAGAAATGATCGGCCTGTTTGGCAGCGTCGGTGGGGTCGTTCGTGGGCCAGAAATAATGGAAAAAGCCAATGGGCAGCCCCGCTTTTTCCGCCGCCGCCGAATAAGCGCCCAGCATGGGATCGACATAGGTACTGCCTTCGGTGGCCTTTGTATAAAGCCCTGATGTGGCGCCTTTTAGTGCTGCCCAATCGGTGATGGTGTCGTGGTGAGAAATATCCACAATATCAAATGCTGCGTCGTGCGGAGCGGGTGCGGCTTTCGTCGGCTCCACGGATGCAGCATTGGAATTTGCTTGAACGGGAGATGTGAGCGCGGTATTGGCGCTCACGCCTTTTGCATCCACCGCGCCCGCACGGGCCATGTCGCCCGGGATGACCCGCAGAACAATGCCGCAGGCTGCCACATAGAATCCCACCGACAGCAGCAGCGGGCGCAGTATTTTTTTCATTGAACCACCCTCCGTTCCACCCTGCTGACGGTTTCCTGTTCCTATCTCATACGAGGCGGCGGCATGGCGGTCAAAGCATGGTGCTTCGTTGTCGCGCGCCGCGAAAAGGAAAAAATATCTCGTGGCATATATATGTGACACAAAGAAAAATATGCACAAAAAACCGCCCGAAGCATAGGCGACCGGACGGAAACAGTTCCTGTAGAAGAAAGACAGGCGCGGTGAGGAAAGACCACGCATATCCTGTAAGAAAGGCGGTCTTTAAAAGCTGGCCGACGCGGGAAGGGGGTGCTTTGCTTGCCGATGATACCGTATACGCCCGACAACGGCGTTTGGTACGCGCGGACATTTGCACTGCATGAACAGGTGCCTGAAGCAAAGCAATTGTTTTATTACAGCCCGGGAGACAACTGCACCAATTTTATCAGCCAGTGCGTCTGGGCGGCCTATGGGGGGTGGCTGCCAGATGCACAGACGGCGGAAAACGCTGCGCGCATCCGTGCAGATGTGCGGATGGTCACAGGGGTGTGGTATGGCTCCCGCTGGCATATCGGCTCCACACGCTGGTGCCGCGTGGAGGAATTTTATACATATGTCACGTCAGCCAAATCCAGAGGGCCGGCGGCGCGGATGATTGCTTTAGGTACCTTTGAAACGGTGAACCCCGCGATTTTGCAGCGGGGAGATGTTGTGCAATTGGTTGTGTCTACCTATGTGCCGGACCGGTTTGGGCATGGCTTGTATGTGACGGAGCCGGGCAGGACGTGGGATGAAGTCAGCATCTGCTGCCAAAGCTACGACCGGTTGGATGCGCCGATGACGGAGTTTTCTTTGTATCCTGAGATTTATACACGGCTGCGGGTGCTGCGGTTTATGCCCGGAACGTGGTAAGAAAACACAGGTCTGCCGCGACACGGTGTATACGTATCGCGGCAGACCGATGTTTTCTGTGTGTTGACGGACAGCATTGGCGAATTGTGCCCGCTGGATTAGGACTGCTCCAGATGAGCGGCAAGGACGGTGATGTCGTCGTCGTGTCCGTCGTCACGGTGTCGTTTGGCCATTTGGGCCAGCGACTTGGCAAAGGCGCTCATGGAACCGCCCTCAAATTGGGTGATTGCCCGCATCAACCATACATCGTCACCTACGGCCGCGCCGTCGGAGACCATCACAAGGAGGTCGTCGTGCGCCAGTTTGCTGTTCATCTGGGCGAACCACGCGTTTTCCAGGATACCTACCGGCAGTGAGCGTTGAACAACACGCTCGGTGCGGCCATGCCGGCGCAAATATGTCGGAGGTGCACCGGCCTTGAATAATTCGGCATCCCCTGTGTAGAGATCGACAGTGGTGATGTCCAGCGTGGCAAAGGATTCGTCTTCCGATTTGAGCATCAACGCGGAATTGACCGCCCGTAGCGCAGCGGCAAACCCGAATCCCGCACGCAGCAGTCTGGAGATCAGCTCTACTGCGAGGTTGGCGTCCACTGCCGCGCTGCCGCCTGCGCCCATGCCATCACTTAGAACAAGGACGGCGCGTTCATTTTCCACAAATGCGAATGCCGCGTCACCGCATAGCTTTTCGCCGCTTTTGCGAATGGAATACTGCCCGTATTCGATTTGGAAAAGCGCTTTTTGACGAAAGCGCAGGACGGTTTCCTTGCCGGAAAGGAACACATGCGGCCCATCCAGTTTGCGGCCGCACGCTACGGAAAGCTCCGCAGCCACTTCCGCTCGATTGATGGGTTCTTTCGGATACGTTTGGATGCGCGCCTCTACCGACATGCGCCCTTTTTCATCCAACCGGCAGGTGGCTTGTCCGGCGGAAAGCCCGCATGTGGCCAGCGCCGCGCGTACTGGTTCGGGAGCGAGGTCTGTTTGTTTGGATACCGCGCTTTCGCCTAATTCTGAGAGAAATGCGGCAATGACGTTCCATTGTTCGGAGAGCATCCGCCTCAACCCGTTGATCTGTCTTTGTGCCGCATGACGTGCGGTATATTCTGCATAGCAGCGATTGATGGCGGTTAGCAAATCGCCCAGACGGCAGCAGCGTCCCGCAAAATGGCGGGGTACGTCCGCACGGGCGGCGGAACCGGCTGTTCGCAGCGCGGCAGTCAGATGGTTCATTGCATCCATGGTGTCATTGTAAGCGGTGTTCCAGCAATAGGCGCGCATGCCGCAATCATGGCAGGCTCGCTCGGCAGCGTCGTCAAACACATGCTGCATTGTGTCGTCACCATGCATCGTTTGCAGGCGTTCTCCCACACGGGAAATGGTGTTCGATACATCGCGGAGCGCCTGCGAGGCATCCATCAGGCGCGTGCGCGCGCTGTTTTTGGCACTGGTGCGTTCGTTGGCGGCGACGAACAGGGCGGATAGGCGGCAGAGCAGATTTTCGGGCAGCAACAGAAATATGATGGATGCGCCGACTACCTCTATAATGTCGGCAACCAGCTGCGGGTGGCCGCTCATGTTCGCGCCGGCTGCCGCGTTTGCCAAGACAAATGCCAATGCACAGCCAAAACGTCCCAGCGGTGAGAAGAAACCGGCAATCAGGCCCCCGAAGCCGTAGCCTGAGAGAACAGAAGCCATGTCAGATCCCCCAAGGCCAAGCACCAGTCGGCAGTATGCGCCGACCGCGCATCGTGCTGCCGCACCGCCGAACCGTGCGGCGATCAGAATCGCCAAAACGCCTGCAATTCGCCCAAGGGAGACCCCATGTATGGCGATGGGCTGAAGCGCTAACAGCAGCACGCAGAAGCTGATCAGTACGCTGACAAGATCACGCTGCCCCAGTCCCCATAATTTAGACGGATGCCTGAAATACGGCATGGCTCTTTCAAAGAAATAGGCTCCGCAGCCACAGATAATCGTTTCTGCAAAGCAGAGGGTCATATCGTGGGACAACATCCCGTTGGCAATTACAACCGCTACCCCAGTCAGCCCGGCTGCGCAGGCCGCACAGGCTGGCGCATAAACGGCGCGGTGTTTTCCAATGCCTGCGCACAGCAGGCGAAACACCAGTGCAGCGCCCATAGCCGCTATGTATCGTATCGGGTAGGAAGGGCCGTGCGGCAGCAGTGTACCGCAGATTGCCCCAAGCAAAACGAAAACGGCTGCCTTTTTCCCTGCTGTTGCCACCGCGGCGATGCCGAACGGTGCGAGACCACCGAATACCATCGCACGTGAGGCGGCCAATCCCGTTCCGAAACAAGCGGCGGCGAAAACCAGCCCCTGGGTGATTTCTCCATCCATTTGCAGCGCCCATGTTCCGGGCATTTGCAGTAGACCTGCTTTTTTTAACATCTGCTCCACCTTCCTGTGTGTTTCCATGTCCTTCGGCATCTGCCGTCCGGTGTACCGTTCTTTTTCCTGCGGAAAAAGGAGGGTACGTCTGCAATACCGAGTATACCGGATTTATGTGGAAAATATTGTCACAGTGAGAGCGAAAAGAATGGAGTATTATGGATAACAAACACCAAAAAGCCCGTCTCCGTAAAAAACGGAGACGGGCGTGGGACCGCTGCTATAAAAAAGTAGATGCTGTAGCTGCAATCAGATGTTCATATCGGCCGCCTGCTCCAGCCGTGCCTGCGTGATATTGCGTGAGGTCTGGATATGTGTGACGATCACGTTCAGTGTGAAGACCACGAGCAGCACGGGAAGCAGATAGGCGACGTCAGCCGCCGCACTGTTGCCTTGGAAGCCGCTGATGACTTCGCGGAGCAGCCGCACAGAATAGGTCATAGGCAGGAGCGGATTGATGGCCTGAAAGAATGCCGGTGTAGTTTCAAGAGGGAATGTGCCGGCACTGGATGTCAGTTGCAGTACCAACAGCACGACAGAGATAAAGCTGCCAACAACGCCGAAGCTGGTGACGCAGAGCAGTATAACGGAAACAAACGTAAAGGCGATCAAGATATTGGCCAGCATATAAAGCGGTATGTTCTGTACCTGAATATGGAGTAAAACAGGTAGGAGAACCGATAGCACCAGGCCTTGCAGGAATGACATCACATAATAGAATGCGACGCGCAGCATGGCAAAGCGGCGCATTTGCAAGGGGTTCGCCGGTTTCCCCTTGCCGATTTGCAGTCCGGCAATCATCATCAGCGCACCGGCCCAGAGGGAAATGGAGATAAAGTAAGGCGCGAAACCGGTGCCATAATTCGGCACATGAAAGATACTGCCGGACTGTAGTTTGAGCGGGGCGGAAACATAGGTGTCCAGTCCATCCAGCGGTTGAATTTGGATGTTGGCATCGGAGAGATTATCACTGACACCCTGTTTGGCTGAGGTCAGACCGTTTGCCAATTGTGCGGCTCCGTTCTGCAAAGGGGAGAATCCGCCCAGCAGCTGTTGGGCGCCGCTGGCAAGCGTTTCGCTGCCGGAGAGCGCACTGGCGGTCCCGCTGGCGAGCTGGTTGGCGCCGGATGCAAGTGCGGGCATGTTGGCGGAAAGCTGGGATGCACCTGATGCGAGAGCGGTGCCGCCGGACGCGGCATTGGATGCACCGGCGGCTAATTGAGATGCGCCGGAAGACAGAGTGTTCAGCCCGCTTGACAAATCGGATGTGCCTTGAGTAAGCATTTTACTTCCGGCTGCCAGTTTGTCAACGCTTGTATTTAAATCACCGCCGGGCTGTGTAGAATCAAAGAGCTTTTGTGTGCCCGCGGATATCTTGCTGCTGCCGGTGGCCAATGCATCGACGCTGGAAGTGACTGTTGTGCCTGTGGAAACCAGATTAGGCGATGTGGGGGTCGCGGCGGCATTCATTGCTTTTTCAAAATCGGATTCTGAGAGTGCTGGGTTGGTAGAAAGAATGCTGGTCGCTTCATATAGCGTGAGGACGGCTGGGGCAGATGAGGGATCATTTTTCATCTGGGCCTGATAGCTTTGCAAGGTGGTTTGAACAAGTTGGTTCATCGGAGTGTTGGTTGCGGCGGCTACTGTTTGCAGTGTTTTCAGATTAGACAGCACGCTGGCATAAAGTGTACCATTGGCGAAAGTGGTATACGCAGAGATGCCTTGGCTGCTGTCGAGTTGCTCCAGCCCGGAACTCACTTGTTTCGCGCCGGTGTTCAGCGCATTGACTTGATCCGCCAGTGTGGGGGCGGTGGAGGAACCGGTCGTCTGTAGCTGGGCTTGCAGTTGTGTCAGGCCGGCATTCAGCGAGGATGCGCCGCCAGCTAGGTTGCTTGCACCGGCGGCGGCTCCACTGGCGCCGGATGCAAGGCTGCCTGCGCCGCTGTCCAGCGTTTGCAGGCCGGTATTTAATGCGGATGCACCGCTTGCGACCTGAGCCGCGCCATCAGCTGCCGCACTGGCGCCAGATGCCAGGCTGCTTGCGCCGCCGCCGAGTGTTTGCAGGCCGGTGTGCAGTGCGGATGCACCGCTTGCGACCTGCCCCGCACCGCCGGTAGCCTGCCCCATCCCGGAGGAAAGGGTGTTTGCGCCGTCTGATAATTTGCCAAGCCCGTCGTTTAGGGTGCTTAGGCTGGCAGGTACTGCGCGCAGCTTGTCGGTAAGGGAGGTGGTGATGCTTTTGTCCACGCTCATGCGTGTCTCTTCCTCAAGCCGTGTCATGGCGCTGCTAATGATTTTGGAAGCGGTGTAATTGTTCTTTTCATTAGAAAGATACTGGATGACCGGTGCCTTTTTGTCTTTGGTGGAAGCGGAAGCAATGTCGCTTGAAAATGTGGAGGGGATAAACACCGCCGTATAGTATTGACCGGCTTCTACTCCCGCCCGCGCAGTAGAATTACTGCTTACAAAAATCCATTTCAGGTCATTGCTTGTTTTCATACGTTGCACCACCTCGTTGCCGAGGTTGCGTTGTTCTCCGTTGATGGAAGCGCCCTGGTCATCGTTCACGACAGCAACTGGTACAGAGGACAGATGCCCATATGGGTCCCAAAACGCCCAGAGGTAGAAAAAGCTGTATAGGATTGGAATGATGGAAACCCCAATTAAAATCACGATCATCTTTGGGTTTTTTTGAAGTTGTTTGAACAAAAAAGTCACCTCATTTTCAAGAAAGGCAGATGGACTGCCTAGTGCCGTGGTTCTTATTCATCGGCAAGAATCAAACCGTGTTTTAAGAAATTGCTGACGGATTCCGCCACTTGGCGTTCGTCAAGCGGCTCGTGCTGTTCCTCCCACTCGAACGCAAGCGTGGAATAGATGTGGACAATGACGAAGCTGAGTACTTTTGGGTTGCAGGGCCGGACCTCCCCGTTTTGCAGAGCCTGTTCCAGTTGTTTCTCGATGTATTGTGTGATTTCATCGTCGAGAATGGCGGTGACCCGGCGCGCGAGGGAAGATTGGGTCTCGCGTGCCTCTCGCATGACACGGTACAAAAATTTTTGTTCCCGACGGTATTTCAACAGACTGTAGATGACAGTGTGGAATTTTTCCGCAATGGAAAGGTTTTGCTGTTCCACCTCCCGCACAAAGCAAGTCATTTCGTCAATAAACTGCTGTACCAGATATAAAAACAGTTCCTCCTTGTCTTTGAAATAGAGATACACAGTCCCTTTTGCCACATCGGCTTTTGTGGCAATCTGCGCGACGCTTACAGCATGATAGCCAAAATCGGCAAACAGCGCACGTGCTGCCGCCGCAATCTGTTCACGCTTTTGCTGCTTTTCTATTTCCTTTGTCATGCATTCACCTCATAAATGACCAAATGACCAAATCGGTCATTTATATAATACAATGCTTTTTCATAGACGGCAATAGGGGAAAAATACAAAAATCAACCGGCAGATTCTGAATGATCTGTTGGTTTTTCTGAAATCATATGAAAAGAGAAGTAAAGTCAACCGAAGCTATTTACAACGTAACAATGTTATGTTACAATAACTGTGAGGAGGGGATGGAATGGACAATGATATGATTTCTAAAAAGGATCTGCTTGCGCTGACAGGTATCTCCTATGGCCAGTTGTACCGTTGGAAACGCGTGGGATTGATTCCCGAAGATTGGTTTATACGCAAGGCGACGTACACGGGGCAGGAGACGTTTTTTCCGCGCGAAAAGGTCCTGGCACGGTTGGAAAAAATCTTGCAGCTGAAAGACGGTGCGTCTTTGCAGGCTCTTGCCGATGTTTTTTCACCCAGTCCCGATAACACCAGCCTCACCATAGAGCAGGCGTGTGCCAAATGCGCGGTTTCCCCTGCGGTGTTTGAAGTCTTTGCATCCTATCTGGATGTACCCATGGAACGGGATACGCCGCTGGGGTTTGACACACTGCTCTTTGTGCGCCTGCTGGAACAACTGCTCAAAGAGGTGGATGTAGATGAGGGACGCGCACTCTACACGCTTTTTCGCACGCAGTACAAGGCGTTTCAAAACAAACCGTGCGAATTGATCGTGCTGCGCAAGCTCGGCGTGTGCATCGGCCTGTTTGTGCGTACGCCGTTTGAGGCGGTATTTGAGGAGGACGCACGGGTGGTGGTGCGTATTGATGTTACGGCAGAGTGTGAGGCACTAAAATTGCTCTTGCTTTAAAATGAATAACAATATCAGGAGAGGTATTATGATGGCTGAGAAAAGTTCGCTGATTATCAATGGCTCAGGCATGTCGGGCGGCGGTACGTTTGACAAGGTGCGCATCAATGGTTCCGGCAAGATTGTGGGGGATCTCATCTGCGACACATTTGCAATTAACGGGTCAGGCACAGTGCAAGGAAATATGAAAGCGGGCGATGCACATATTAGTGGTTCCGGCAAAGTGACCGGTGCAGTGGAGGCAGATTCATTCACGATTTCCGGTTCCGGGCATTTGGAATCCGGTATGCGCGGCGGTCTTCTGCGCATCAACGGTTCGGGTAAAGTGGATGGCGCGGTGTCGGTCCGCACGGTGCAAATTGATGGCAGCGGTAAGATCGGCGGCAACTGCGAGGCGGAAGAAGTACAGATTGAGGGCATGGCGCAGATCGGCGGCAACTGTGAGGGCGAGCGGTTTCACACGCGGGGCGCTTTTACGGTGGATGGTTTGCTTAACGCCGATGACATCCAGATCGACCTGTATCATTCAAAATCCCGTGCCAAAGAGATTGGCGGCGCGCATATTGATGTGCGCGTCGCACTGGTGGGCGCTATCTCACAGTTTATCCACTCCATTTTTATTGGGAAAGACGCTGTATTGCTTCAAACCGATACCATGGAAGGGGATAATATTTATCTGGAGCAGACCCATGCGCAGGTGGTGCGCGGGCGGGACATCACGCTCGGCAAAGGATGCGACGTGGGGCTGGTGGAATATACCGGCACACTGACTAAACTAGATGGCGCCGTCGTGCACGAAGAGCGCAAACTGTAGAGGATCGAACGAATAAACGGACAAGGGGAGTACGTAACGTGGAAATGATCGTCACGCAGGATCTCTGTAAGACATTCCCGGGCCGGGGTGGGCACGGCAGCGCGGTGGAAGCGGTCAAAAATGTGAATCTGCAAGTCAAACAGGGCGAAATTTTTGGATTTTTAGGCCCGAACGGTGCGGGTAAGACCACAACCATGCGGATGCTGACAACACTATTGCCGCCCAGCGGTGGATCGGCCCATATTGTAGGACACAATCTGGCGCGCGAGTCCAAATACATCCGGCAGGAAATCGGCTATGTCAGCCAGAAAGGCGGTTGCTACGAGCTGGCGACCGGCTATGAAAACCTGGTGCTGCAAGGCAGGCTGTATGGACTTTCCAGAGCGGCGGCAGTGCACAAAGCCGACGAACTGGTGCAGTCGTTTCACATGGAAGAGTATTGCCACCGCAAGGTCAAGACCTATTCCGGGGGGCAGCGCCGCCATGTCGATCTGGGGATGGGGGTCATGCACAACCCCAAACTGCTGTTCCTTGATGAACCTACTACCGGTTTGGACCCTACATCACGCACCAATTTCTGGGACGAAATTAAAAAGCTGCGGGAGCGGGGCATCACGGTATTTCTCACCACGCATTATTTGGAGGAAGCCGATTCGCTCTGCGATACCATTTGCATCATGGATCATGGCACTGTCGCCGCACAAGGTACCGCACTGGAACTCAAGCGGCATGTGGCCGGCGATGTTCTCTCCATCGGTATGTCGCCGGATGCGTTCGCGCAGGCCAAAGCGCTGCTGGAAACGCGGCCGGATGTGCGGGATATCCAGACAACCGCCGATGCGCTCAAACTCTATGTGGATGCGGGTGAACACGCATTGCCGGAGATACTGCCGCTGCTTGTGCAGGCAAAGATCACGGTGACTACATTGGAAATGGCGCGGCCGTCTTTGGATGAAGTCTTTTTAAAGACCACCGGCCGTTCGCTGCAAAACGAGGATGGAAAAGAGGCTGCGCAATGAAAACCTTGAAAGAATCCGGTATCCTGTTCCTGCACTATGAAAAGATGCTGTTGCGCAACCCGGCGTGGGTGTTGGCGGCGCTGTTTCAGCCCGTTTGCTATCTCTATCTGTTCGCGCCGCTGCTGCAAAAAGTGACCGGCGTCTCCTCTGGCGGTGTGAGCGCGATTAACCAGTTCACACCGGGCCTGTTGGTCATGGTGAGTCTGTTCGGCGTGATGTTCGTGGGATTCGGCATGATCGATTATCTGCGCGAAGGTGTTATCGAACGCCTGCGTGTAACCACGGCAAGCCGGGTGTCACTGCTGTTGGGTATGGTGCTGCGGGATGTGGTTACCTTGCTGGTGCAGACGGTTCTCGTCATTGTGCTGGCACTGCCGCTGGGGCTGTCTATCTCGTTTGTCGGCCTGCTGCTCACCATTCTCATGATGGTGTTGATCGGCCTTTGCATGGCGCCCGTATCCTATGCGCTGGCACTGACCGTCAAATCGGAGGACGCGCTCGGCCCAATTTTGAACTTTTTTTCACAGCCGCTGCTGCTGCTTTCGGGTGTGCTGCTGCCGCTGACGTTCGCGCCCGTATGGCTTCAGAATGTCAGCAAGTTTAATCCGGTTAAATATGTGGTGGATGCTTCCCGCGCCATCTTCAATGGAGATATGGGAAACGCGTCTGTTTGGCAGGGCTTTACCATGCTTGCCATCTTGGTTGTGCTATCGTTTTGGTGGGCGCTGCGCTGCATGAAGCGTGCCGCTGCGTGAGAATAAAACACGGTATACGCTGCACAAAAACCCGCATCCACCCAATCGGTTGGACGCGGGTTTTTGTGTGTGATGGCATACACTGGAATGAGGTGCTTTTTTTTAGACGGAATAGGCAAAATTCGGTTTGAATTTACGTAAAAAATACGTTATAATATCCAATAGATACAAGTGTTTTGCGCGATAGGCGCGAAAGGGGGTGTGTGCGCACATGAAGGGTGATTTGCATTGTCATACACGGGTCTCGGATGGCTCTATGCGCGCGGAGGATCTTGTTGCATACGCCGCCCGCATCGGTCTGGACTGCCTGGGTGTCACCGATCATGACAGCATGGCGGGTGTGGAACGGGCGCAAAAGGCGGCGGCGGATACTGGCGTTCGCGTGATACCGGGTCTGGAAATCTCCGCGTTCGATTACAAACACGGTAAAAAGGTGCACCTGCTCTGTTATGCACCCCAAAAGACGGATGCGCTGCTGGCGTTCTGCGGGGAGACCTTGCGTGAGCGAGAGCGTGCTACACTGGAAATTATTGAAAAAGTGAAAACGCGGTATCCCATCTCAGAGGAAGCGGTGCGCGCCTGCGCGGCAGAGAGCGGCTCACTTTATAAGCAGCATATTCTTGCCGCACTGATGGATATGGGGTATGCGCTTTCCATGTTCGGCGACCTGCGGCAGGAGTTGTTTTCTAAAAGCGCGGGCGGGTTTGCGATAGTGGAAACGCACTATCCCGAAGCGCGCGAGGCCATTGGCGTGGCGAAGCAGACGGGCGGTCTGGTGGTGCTGGCGCATCCGGGGCTGTATCACAACTTCGACAGTGTGGAGGAATTCTGCACGCTGGGGCTGGACGGCATTGAAGCCAGCCACCCATACCACAGTGTGGAGGATGAACGCACGGCACGGGAGGCGGCGGCGCGCTATGGCTTGTTCGTCACCGGCGGTTCGGATTTTCACGGGTTTTACCGTTCACGCGTCAATCCTCTGTTCAAAAAAGGATTGGAGGGCGCGGATCTGGAGTGCTTTCTGACTGCGTTAGAGAAAAGGGCGCGCCAATAGAAGCACAAACCGATTGAATATGGAAACAGCAACAACAGGCTTGAAATGGAGTTTTAAGATGCGTTATGTGTATACCACCAGCAAAAAAGTCTGTTCTCAGGAGATTGTTCTGGAAATTGAGGACGGGATTGTGCAAAAAGTGCAGTTTATCGGTGGTTGCGCCGGTAATACACAGGGTGTGGCAAGCCTGGTTGTAGGCATGAAGGCGGAAGATGTGATCGCCCGTCTGCAAAATATCCAATGCGGCAGAAGAGGGTCGTCTTGTCCCGCTGAGCTGGCGACAGCCATTGGGCAGGCACTGGCCGCAAAAGACGCTCCGGCGGAGGATGCCGGGCAGCAGGGCGCGTAGGGACCTGCCGGATGTGGGGATCACGTCGGTGATATAGCGCTGCAAACATCCGCATATTCATGTATTGTATCATATGAGGGCCGCCGGACAGACACATGCGCAGCTGATCCGGCGGATAGCGAGGGGGATTTGACATGCTGTGGTTACTGGTTGTTTTGTTGGTTGCGCCGGCCGTGTGGTCTGCCGCGCGGAGGCCGCTTGCGGTGCTTGCGGGGGGTGGTCTGCTGCTGATGGCAGCCGAGGAAAACGACAGTGATATCAAGATCGCCGGACGGGAAGCGAAAACACCGCCGGAGGTGGAGGCGCTGCGCGAAGCTGCACAATTGGCGCATTACAAACAGACGGGTGACGTAGAAAAGGCCCGCGCTTTGGGCGGACAATTGGCACGGATGGTCATGGCGGCCGAGATTGCGGCCTATTGCGGCGGAAGCGCCGCTGGTCGGATTCATTTGCATTGCCGTCTGTTGCTTTCTTGCGCGGTGCAGGACGCCTTGAAGTCATGCCTGCCGGCCAATGTGCTGACAGATGTGGCAAACACTGCTTTCAATGAAACGCTGGAGGGGGAATACCCCAATTTCTATAAACAAATGACAAACTCCGGCGCGTTGTCTTTTTATACGCTTGGCCTGCGGGGAGAAGGCGACCCGGCCGATGGGCTTGGCCGCACGTTCGCAAGGCTGACTGATCGGGAAGGGGATGATGCCGCCGCCAAAGATGGCGCGCATCTCTACCGTGACTTTTTGGCGACTGTGGATCAAACGGTGGAGGCCTGCGGCCTGAAGCGCTGATGTTGCACAGGTGGATTATTGGCGCGTACAAAGATGTGACAATGCTATTAGAGCGATCTCCTTGTCAAAAAATCGAAAGTGAGAAAACACATCATGAGTTATACAATCGAGTATGAGCGGTGGCTTTCCAAGACGGATCCCGCGACGCAGTCAGAGCTCAAAGAAGCCGCTACCCATCCGGGCGAGGTGGAAAACCGGTTTGGCACCATGCTGGCATTTGGCACTGCGGGACTGCGTGGGATTATGGCGGCTGGGCTCAATCGGATGAACGTATATACTGTGCGGCAGGCCACACAAGGTCTTGCCAATGTGATCGCCGCCGCTGGGCAGGAAGCCAAAGACCGCGGCGTAGCCATCGCGTACGACTGCCGTAATCATTCGCGCGAATTTGCGCTGGAGACAGCGCGCGTGTTGGCGGCGGCGGGCATCCGCAGTTTTGTGTTCGATGAATTACGTCCCACGCCGGAGCTGTCGTTTGCCATTCGCGAATTGAACTGCATCGCCGGTGTGAATGTGACCGCCAGCCACAACCCCAAAGAATACAACGGGTACAAGGTTTATTGGGAGGACGGCGCGCAGCTCGGACCCGAGAAGGCGGAGGAAGTGCAGCAGCAGATCCGGGAGAACGATATTTTCAACGATGTCCATGTGATGGATTTTGCCGCTGCACAGGCACAAGGGCTTATTCGCTCTATTGGCGCGGAGATTGACGAGAAATTCATGGCGAAGGTGCTGGAGCAGGCTGCCTGCCCGGAAGCAGTCGCCGCCGTGGCGGATACCTTCAAGATCATCTATACCCCGTTCCATGGCGCTGGATACCGGTTGGTGCCAGAAGTGCTGCGCCGTGCGGGCTTTAAGAATATTCTGGCGGTTGCCGAGCAAACGCAGCCGGACGGAAATTTCCCGACGGTAAAATCTCCGAACCCTGAAGAAAAAGAGGGTTTCTCCATCGCTATCGCAATGGCCAAAAAGGAGGGCATCGACCTGATCATCGGCACCGACCCGGACGCTGACCGTGTGGGCGTCGTTGTGCGTGACGGCGCGGGCGAATATGTCAGTCTTACGGGCAACCAGGTAGGCGTTCTGCTGGTGGACTACATCATCTCCGCGAAAAAGGAGAAAGGTACGCTTCCGTCTAACGGCGCGGTGGTCAGCACCATCGTTTCCACCGCCATGACCGACGCCATTTGCAAACAGAATCAGGTGGCACTGTTCCGTGTACTCACCGGATTTAAATTCATCGGTGAAAAAATCAAGGAATTTGAGGCTTCAGGCGCGCACACGTTCCTGCTGGGGTTTGAGGAAAGCTACGGCTATTTGGCTGGTACGTATGCGCGTGATAAGGATGCCGTTGTCGGCTCTATGTTGATTGCTGAGATGGCTGCCTGGTATAAGAACAAGGGCATCACGCTCTTTGAGGCGCTGGGGACACTCTATAAAAAATACGGTTACTATGCGGAGCGGACCGTCAGCGTCAAGATGGAAGGATTCAATGCGACCGAACACATGGCAGATCTGATGAAACATATGCGTTCGGAAACGTTGGAGGAGATCGGCGGCGTCAAGGTGACCGCTGAGAGAGATTATCTGAAAGGTACCCGGCAGGTGGTGGGTGAAAAGAAACCGGAGCCCACCGGCCTGCCCGAATCCGATGTGCTGTATTATGAGTTGGCGGACGGCAACACCGTCATTGTGCGCCCGTCGGGTACCGAGCCGAAAGTGAAACTGTATCTGTTGGTCAAAGGTAAAGATGCCAAAGATGCAGAAAGTCTGCTCGATCAATATGAACAGGCTATGCGTGAACTGATGAAATAACCAATACGATTTGGCAGATATAAAAAGATACCGCACCGGCTGTCAGCCGGTGCGGTATCTTTTTATATCTGCTGGGCGTTTTATTTAGACGAACCGGATGCAGGCTTTTTGTACTGTGCGGATGTATTGGAGGCGATAGATAAGGAGAGACTTGCACTGCTCGAGGACGATTGGGAGGAAGATGTTCCAGAGGCAGTCCCTGAAGATGTACTGGTTCTTGCGGTGGTGCCGATGGGGTGATCTTCTACTGAATTGTTATCCATAGAGTAGAAACCGCTGTCGTATATACATAACACATTGCCCGTATAAGCTGCCGATTTGCCACTTACCAGTTCCTTGACGGTGAGAGCATCCTTGTTGTTCACATAAACGGCTCCGCTGTAGGCGACGGAGATCAGGGATGGGTCGACCGGTGCGGGCAACGCAATTGTTTGCCATGTTTGGCTGATAGGGTTGCCATACACAACGGAGGTGATTAGATTGTTTTGCGTGATGCCGAAATATTGATTGTCGTTTTGGTCGAAGCCGAGCAGCCTGAGATTTTTCTCATTATTGATGGAGAAGACGGTACTATTATCTTTTTTTGCGTCATATAGGTAGACATGCCCGGTGTCCTTGTCCTCGTAGAGCAAATCGTCGCTGGATTTCAGGGATTGGATTCTGCCGATGTCATGGGTGGGCAAGTTGGAGATTGCTGCATTTTTAACAGTGATATTGGCTTCCCACAGGCGATCGCGCCCGCTGGCGCTGGTGATTTTCAGATAGGTGACCACAGTTTCGGTGGACATATCCATATCGGAAATGGTGTCACCCGCGCTGTTGAGGGAAATCAATACATCGTGATTGTTCATGTAGTCCCGTACCAGTGTGATGGTTTTGTCCGACATGTCGAAGCTATAAAGCTCCGCAAAATAATCGCTGGACTTGTCGGAAGAATCGGAACGAGAGGTACCACCGGATTTTTTTGCGGAAGAGGTGTCTGTGCCGTCATCCCTTAAAGTTGTATTTTTTTCCACAATGGTCAGGCGGTCCCGGTCATAGACCCACTCAAAATAGGCAACTGAACGGTTGGGTACTGCGGGGACAGCAGTCGACTGCCCGGTATTCATATCTACTACATGAATGCTTCCATTCTCCAAATAAGCGAGATAATTTCCATCATGGGAAACAGAAACATTTTGTGCGCCGACGTCTAGTGTCAATGCGTGGCGCTTTTGCACGGCAGAGGCGGACGAGGTTAGGCGTGTCACCTTATAATGGTCGCTTTCGTGCAGATAGACATTGTTCAAATAAACCAACACGCCGGTCTCCGCGCCGACCAGTACGGCAAGCCCTACGATGAAGAAAATGGCATATCCGGCATGTCGGGCAAAGAACGTTTTGATGCGATTGAATAGGCGGTTCAAACGGCTTCCTCCCTATGCGCCGCGCGCTTTTGCGCGGCGGATGGCCGCAAAACAGCATGCGGCACACAAGTCTTTATTGAAGCATCCGGGTTATTTACTAACATAAAACGCGGTGGCGACCGTGCGTTCTCCAAAAATAGCGCTGGGCTTGTTGATAATATTTCCTTGATAATACATGGCTGTGGACGCACCGCCGTCAAGGTTTGCAGCAGTCCAGCAGTCATATTGATTGGCAAGCAAATCGGCCAATTGGTTCAATCTGGCGCCCGAGGTGCCTGCCTGCCTGCCATCTATAACCAGCAAAACAATGGTGCCGTCCTTTTTCTGACCGATGGCCGTGCGCGGCTGAACACCTTTGCCGCCGTCGTTGGTGTACTGTACCTTGCCGTCCAGTACCAGTGGTTTGTAGCCGTGGAGGTCGACCGCCTCGGTCACATTCATGCTGTTGAGCTGGTTCACGGTGTAATCCCCGACAATCAATACGCCCTTGTTATTGAGTGCAACCACATTGACGGGTTCATGGTCGTCAGTGGCGGGCAATTTGCCGGGTTTGAGCGTGTCGTCTTTCCAAAGCAGCTTGCCGTTTGAAAATACAAAGTCGGATGGGATGGCCCCTGTACCGGTGGTGTCCGCTCCGGTGCTGAACCCTCCGCCGTTGATTGCGGCCACAGCGTTGTTCTTGGCAGCCAATGTGCTGACAAATTCACCCCGTGTGCCGATATAGGCTGTGCAGGCCACGTGTACGCGTAACGGGTTTTTAATCTCCAGCGCGTATCCCTGTAAACCGTCGCCGATCTTGCTGAGAACAATACTGTTGTCGGCAGTGCCAACGGGGTTGACCGCGTTTAGATCCTGCTTTTCAGTGAAAGAGGAGTCGGATTTTTTCGTGACCTGCTCGATCTCTGCTTTTGTAAAGATCCATTGGGCGATATACTGATGGGTAAAGCTGGACATCGCCGACCCGATAATGAATTGGCGTGTGTTCACAAACGGGCCATAACGCAGCAACGCGACTGCAATGCCGGCTGCCAACACAATCTGCACCAGCACGATTGACACGATGCGCAATACGCGGCCGAGAAGATGCCGGAAAAATAGGGGCGGCTTTTGCCCACCCTGCTTGATCTGCGCGTCCATATACGCACCCTTTCACGCGGTTGTTTTCTTTTTCTATTGAAGATCCCGCTGGAAGAAACCCTCGGGGCAGTACAAAAACAAAAACCAGACCGATACGTGCAAGCACGTTCCAATTTGGCATGTTTGTGCCCATGCAATTCTATTATATCAACTTTTAAGACACTTTTTGTGAATAAACGATAAAACCCTTAAATTTTCGCATCAATTTCTTCCGTGCGCAGCGACAGCCCGACCGGGCAGTGGTCGCTGCCCAGCACATCGGCATAGATCGTGCTTTGCTCTACCTGTTCCCTCATCCTGTCTGAAACCAGGAAATAGTCGATTCGCCAACCCGCGTTGCGTTCCCTGGCCTTGCGCATATACGACCACCAAGTATAGGCGTCGGTCTGGCTGGGATAGAGCGCGCGAAACGTATCAATGAAGCCCGCGCCTAACAGGTCGGTCATTTTGGCGCGTTCCTCAGGTGTGAAACCTGCGTTATGAATGTTTGCCTTGGGGTTTTTGATATCGATCTCCCGATGCGCCACATTCATGTCGCCGCAGACCACCACCGGCTTCTGCTTGTCCAATTCCAGCAGATAGGTGCGGAACGCGTCTTCCCAGCGCATCCGGTAATCCAGCCGCGCCAAATCCCGCTGGGAGTTGGGTGTGTAGACGGTGACCAGATAAAAGGAGGAAAATTCCGCGGTGATGAGCCGGCCCTCGCCGGTGTGTTCTTCCACACCCATGTCATACCGCACAGACAGCGGCGGCACACGTGTAAAGACTGCCGTGCCGGAATACCCCTTTTTCTCCGCGCTGTTCCAAAAGCTTTGGTAGCCGTCAAACGCGATGTCCGCCTGTTCGGGATGCATTTTGGTCTCCTGCACACAGAAGATGTCCGCCTGTTCCGCATTAAAGAAATCAGCAAACCCTTTCTGCACACAGGCGCGCAGACCATTGACGTTCCAAGAAATCAGCTTCATATTAGTATATTCCTCATAAAAACAGGATTTATTCCCGTGATATGTCGTTTGGGGAACCGTCGCTATTCGGAGGGACGGTCTCTTGCTGTGTTTTGTGCGCCCGCACCTTTTCAATGCGGCGGTCTTCAACGTCTTCCACTGTAAAGGTTACGTCGCCGATCTCCACGCTGGGGTGTTCGCCCGGCGCGGGGATGTGGCCGATGCGGTCGATGATAAGACCGGCGATGGTGTCGTACTCGCCTTCCGGCAAATTGACTTCAAGCAGCTCGCCCACTTCTTCCAGATTTGCGGTGCCTTCTATAAAAAAGTTGGATTCATCGATAACGGAGAACTCTTCTTCCTCGTGATCATATTCGTCTTGGATGTCGCCGACAATGGATTCGACCAGATCCTCCATTGTGACGATGCCGGCGGTGCCGCCGTATTCGTCGATAACCACGGCCATGTGCTGTTTGCGTGCGGTGAGTACGCCGAACAGTTCCCGGCATTTTTTGGTTTCGGGTACGAAAAGCGGCGGACGCATGACGTCTTTTGGTGTGATGGCCCGTTCCAGTGGTTTGCCCACATAGCGCAAAAGGTCTTTGACGTAGATGACACCTACGATGTTGTCCAGATCATCCTCATAAATGGGGATGCGTGAATACCCCTCTGACAGCGCTACGGATACCACTTCGTCCATTTTGGAGGTGATGTCGGCGGCGGAAATGTCGGTTCGGTGCGTCATGATATCGGCGGCGATGCGATCGTCAAATTCAAAGACGTTGTTAATCATTTCCTTTTCGCTCTCGCCGATGGTGCCTTTTTCCTCGCCCATATCCACCATCATGCGGATCTGCTCTTCCGTTACGCTGCGGTCTTCAGGCTGTTCGCTTACGCCGAATAAGCGGGTGATGGTATTGGTGGAGACGGCAAGCATCCAGACAAACGGACGGAACGCCACCGACACAAAATGCAGCACGCCGGTGACATGGAGCGCCACGGAGTCCGCTCTGTGCATGGCGAGGCGCTTGGGTACCAGTTCGCCTAAAACCAGTTGGAAATAGGATAAGGCAAGAGTGATAATGGCAACCGAGATGGCTTTGATTAGTGAGGCGGGCAGCGGAACGCCGGAAAGGGCCTGCGCGATGCGGTTGGAAAAACTTTCACTGGCCGCCGCACTGGCGAGCAGCCCTGCAAACGTGATACCCACCTGAATGGAGGCCAGAAAATTACTGGGCTGGGAGAGCATCTGAATCAATCGCTTGGCTTTGGGGTTGCCGCCATCTGCGAGCCGTTCGATATTTTGATCATTCGCGGTCACAACCGCCATTTCTGACGCTGCAAAAAACGCGTTGACCAAAATAAGAACCACTATGAAAAGCAACTGTAGCACTAAACTGCCACCGTCCGGGTCCATGAAAAAACTCCTTCCAAAATAAAGCGCATGCTTTAATGTGACAATAGGATTGTCTGTGCCCGCAGGCGGGTGGTACTGCGCGCCGTGCGCTTCGGCGGCAAAGCGGGCAGGGGTTCACTTCCGCACTCTATATCCCTATCATATCGGCTTTGGGCGGCCTTGTCAAATTTCTCAAAAACGTCCCTTATGCGGCTGCCATACGGCGTATCCTTTTTTCCAATTTTGCGGAGTATTTTCTGGGGCAGAGGAGTGGCGGTCGGCGCGTGTTTTTGAACAGTTGATGAATGTTTGTTAAAAAAGTAGCAGGATTTCCTACATTGTTGTTTACATAAATGCGCAAACGTGGTACTATATGCTTTGAGACGCGAACCATTTGCTTCATACATAGTTCGTTCATTTTGTAGTGTAGAACAAGGGGGATTTCAATCCATGGCAAGAAAAATGAAAACCATGGACGGCAACGCGGCTGCTGCCCATGTATCGTACGCCTTTACCGACGTAGCGGGCATCTATCCGATCACGCCGTCATCCGTCATGGCAGAACATGCCGATGAGTGGGCCGCTGCCGGCCGCAAGAATATTTTCGGGCAGAAAGTCCGCATCGTGGAGATGCAGTCCGAAGCCGGCGCCGCAGGAACCGTTCACGGTTCGCTTAACGCAGGCGCACTGACCACCACGTTCACCGCCTCGCAAGGCCTTCTGCTCATGATACCCAACATGTATAAGATCGCTGGCGAGCTTCTGCCGGGCGTTATCCACGTCTCCGCCCGCTGTGTTGCTTCCCATGCTCTGAATATCTTCGGCGACCATTCCGACATCTATGCCTGCCGCCAGACGGGGTTTGCCCTGCTCTGTGCCGGTAATGTGCAGGAAGTTATGGATTTGGGTGCCGTTGCACATCTTGCCGCCATTAAAGGCCGGGTACCGTTCCTTCACTTCTTCGACGGCTTCCGTACCTCGCATGAGATCCAGAAGATCGAAGCGTGGGATTATGAAGATCTGGCCGATATGGTTGATTACGACGCTGTGGAGGCATTCCGCTCCCGCGCACTCAATCCGGAACATCCGACTCTGCGCGGCACCGCACAGAACCCGGATATTTTCTTCCAGGCGCGTGAAGCCTGCAACAGCTACTATGATGCGTTGCCGGCCATCGTCGAAGAATACATGGACAAAGTCAATGCCAAGATCGGCACCAATTACAAACTGTTCAATTACTATGGCGCGCCTGATGCCGAAAAGGTCATCGTCGCCATGGGTTCTGCCTGCGATACCATCGAAGAGACCGTTGACTACCTGAACGCCAAGGGCCAAAAAGTCGGTCTCATCAAAGTGCGCCTGTATCGTCCGTTCTCGATGGAGCGCTTGATCGAAGCCATCCCGGCCTCCGTCAAATCCATCACTGTGCTTGACCGCACAAAAGAGCCGGGCAGCTTGGGCGAACCGCTTTACCTCGACGTGGTTACCGCTCTGCACGACAGCAAGTTTGCAAATGTGCCGATCTACTCCGGCCGTTACGGCTTGGGTTCCAAAGACACTGTGCCGGGCAACATCGTCAGCGTTTACGACAATGCCGGCGCCGCTGCTCCGAAAAAACGTTTCACCATCGGCATCGAAGATGATGTGACCGGTCTGTCTCTGCCCATGGGCGAGAACCCGGATACCACACCGGCCGGTACGACTTCCTGTAAATTCTGGGGCCTTGGTTCCGACGGTACCGTCGGTGCGAACAAGAACTCCATTAAAATTATTGGTGATCACACCGACATGTATGCGCAGGGTTATTTCGCTTATGACTCCAAGAAGTCCGGCGGCGTGACCATCTCGCATCTGCGTTTTGGTAAACTCCCAATCAAATCCACGTATCTGGTGAGCAAGGCCGATTTTGTCGCTTGCCATAACCCATCCTATGTGGATAAATATGATATCGTTGAGGATCTGAAAGACGGCGGTACGTTCCTGCTGAATACCCAGTGGACCGAAGAGGAATTGGAAGCCAACCTGCCCGCGAAAGTGAAACGTTTCCTCGCGCAGCATAAGATCAATTTCTACATCATTAATGGTATCCAGATTGGTAAAGAAATCGGTTTGGGCGGACGCATCAACACGGTTTTGCAGTCTGCATTCTTCAAATTGACCGGCATTATCCCGGCTGAAGATGCGATTAAGTTCATGAAAGACGCCGCCACGAAGTCCTATGGGCGTAAAGGCGAAAAAGTTGTGAAGATGAACCACGACGCCATTGATGCAGGCGCACAGGCTGTCAAAAAAGTCGAAGTTCCGGCTGCATGGTCGGATGCGACTGACGAAGCCAAAGAGACTGTTGTGACCGGCGATCGTGAAGAGCTGGTCAGCTTTGTCAAGGACCTGCTTACCCCGATGAACGCACAGCGCGGTGATGCACTGCCGGTGTCCGCGTTTAAAGGCCGCGAGGATGGTACGTTTCCGCAAGGTTCCGCCGCCTATGAAAAACGCGGTATCGCCGTGGATGTGCCGGAATGGCAGCCCGAAAACTGCATCCAGTGCAACTTCTGTTCTTATGTCTGCCCGCATGCCGTTATCCGTCCGTTCGTGCTTAGCGCGGACGAGGTATCCAATGCGCCGGCCAGCTTGAAACATAAACCTGCGACTGCGCTCGCCGGTTTTGAATTTACCATCACGCCGTCTGTTCTCGACTGTACGGGTTGTGGTTCTTGCGCCAATGTCTGCCCGGGTCTCAAGGGCAACAAGGCATTGGTCATGAAGCCGCTGTCCAGCCAGTTGGAGCAGGAGGAATCGTTCCTGTATGGCATTTCCCTGCCGTCCAAACCGGAAGTGGAAGAGAAATTTAAACCTACCACGGTCAAGGGCAGCCAGTTCAAACAGCCGCTCCTCGAATTCTCCGGCGCTTGCGCAGGCTGCGGTGAAACACCGTATGCCAAGTTGGCGACCCAGTTGTTCGGCGACCGCATGTATATTGCCAATGCCACCGGCTGTTCTTCTATTTGGGGCGGCTCCGCACCGACCACACCGTACACGGTGAACAAACGCGGACAGGGTCCGACATGGGCAAACTCGTTGTTCGAGGACAACGCCGAGTTCGGCTATGGCATCTTCCTTGGTCAGCAACAGCTGCGTGATCGTTTGAGCGATCACCTTGATACGCTCGCCAGCGAGAATGTGTCTACGGATGTGACCGCTGCCATCGAAAACTGGAAAGCCACCAAAGAAAACGGTTCCGCCAACCGCGGAGCGACTGATTCGCTGGTCGCCGCGCTTGAAAAAGTCAGCGACAACAAGCTGGCACAGGAAGTTCTTGCCCGCAAAGACTTCCTCGCGAAGAAATCCGTCTGGATTCTCGGCGGCGACGGTTGGGCGTATGACATCGGCTTCGGCGGTCTTGACCATGTGGTCGCGTCCGGCGAAGACATCAACGTCCTCATCTTCGACACCGAAGTGTATTCCAACACCGGCGGACAGGCGTCCAAATCCACGCCGGCCGGTTCTGTGGCGCAGTTCGCCGCAGCCGGTAAAGCCACCCGTAAGAAGGATTTGGCCGGTATGCTCATGAGCTACGGTTACGTCTATGTGGCGCAGGTTGCCATGGGTGCGGATTATAATCAGTGCCTGAAAGCCTTTAACGAGGCTGAAAGCTACCATGGCCCGTCGGTCATCATCGCATATGCACCTTGCATCAACCACGGTATCCGCGGCGGCATGGGCATTTCGCAGACCGAGGAGAAAAAAGCGGTGGCGGCTGGATACTGGAACACATTCCGGTTCAATCCGCTGCTGGCTGACGAGGGCAAGAACCCGTTCACTCTCGACAGCAAAGCGCCGAGTGCATCTTATCAGGACTTCATCCGCGGTGAAGTGCGGTACAGCTCGCTGCTCCGTTCTTTCCCGGAGCGCGCGGAAAAACTCTTTGCAGAGTCTGAAGACAACGCAAAGGAAAAATACGAGCATCTGGTTAAGCTGTCCGACAAAAACTAAGTCGCTTTTATACACGGGTTCCCTTTTAGGGAATAAAAAACGCCCACGGCAAGCGCCGTGGGCGTTTTTATACGATCATCCGATGTTTCACATAAAAAGGAGACCAGAATGCTTCAACATTATGGAACCATTTCGATTCAGACACCGCGTCTGCTGTTGCGGAAATTTGTGGTAGAGGACGCGCCGGATATGTTTCAGCATTGGGCCGGCAATGAGCAGGTAACGCGTTATCTCACATGGGCGCCGCATGAGAATGTGGAAGTGACACGGGAGCGTATCAGTGAATGGCAGCAACAGTATGGAAACCCGGCGGTCTATCACTGGGCCATTGCGCTGCGGGAAACAGGCAGTGTGATTGGCAGCATCAGTGTGCAGGCCATTCGGCAGCAAAATCGTTCTTGCGAACTCGGCTATTGCCTGGGCAATACATTTTGGAACAAAGGGTATATGACAGAGGCAATGCGGGCAGTGTTAAAGCTGCTGTTTGAAAAAGTAGGACTGCATCGCGTACAGGCGCTGCATCATTTTGACAATCCGGCCTCCGGGCGCGTGATGGAAAAAGTGGGCATGACGTTAGAAGGGGCATTGCGCGACTTCGGGCGGTATGCCGACGGTACGTGGTACAGCCTGCGTATCTATTCCATTTTGGAAGACGAATGGGTAGCGGGTTCGGCGTGAGACGGTGGATGTCTGTGGAAAAGCGCGGACATTGTTACGAACCCGTTTGATCTGTGGCCGCGTTGCCGATACGCTCTGCCAGCAAGTCGACCATGCGAGGGTCCTCCCCCAGCGCGGAATCCAAAGAAAGGCGCACCTTCGGGTGCGCCTTTTGCCATGCCTGTATCAATTCGGGAATCGTGTGGCGCAGGTGATAACCGGAGAACAGGAAATACGGCAGGATAGCGATGTCGTCAGCACCGGCAGCGGTCAGTGTGTCCAAAGCCTCTGGGAGACCGCCCATGCCGAACTGAAAATGGATTAGCGGTGGGGCTTTGTGTGAGCTTGCCGAAGTTAGCTTTAGCTGTAGACGAACCGCCTGCTCGAGTGCATGCCATGCCGCTGCTGCCTGTGCCTCGCGGCTGCCATGCGCCAGCACAATAATGCCGGTCATGGTGTCATCCCTGCGCCATAGGTGGATTCCATTTCTGAGAAAACTGCGTCTGCTGTGGCCAGCGTCTTTTTTATAGCATCCTGTGTGTGGACAGCACTTAAAAAAGCCGCTTCAAACTGTGATGGGGCAAAATAGGAGCCACTTTTTAACATCCCGTTAAAAAAGGCGGCGTAGGCTTCCGTATTGCTTTCACGCGCTTGTTTTCCACAAAGTACCGGGCCATTGTGGAAAAAGAGCGTTAGAATAGAGCCAAAATGCCCTACTGCAGCGGGGATATGGTGTTTTTCGGCGAGAAACGACAGGCCATGTGCCAACTGTTTCCCCAATGCGCCGATATAGGCGTAGACTTCAGGGTGTTCATGGAGGATGGAGAGCTGTGCAAGACCCGCCGCCATGGCAACAGGATTGCCGGAAAGCGTGCCTGCCTGATAGACTGCTCCGACCGGTGCAACATAAGCCATAATTTCCTGACGGGCAGCATAGGCGCCCACCGGCATACCGCCGCCGATAATCTTGCCGAATGTGACGATATCGGCACGCACGCCGAACACTTCCTGCGCGCCGCCGGGTGCGAGCCGGAAGCCGGTGATGACCTCGTCAAAGATCAGCAGTGCATGGTTTTGATCGCAAAGCTTGCGCAGGCCGGATAGAAAGCCCGGTTCGGGCGGTACCACACCCATATTGGCGGCTACCGGTTCAACAATAACAGCGGCAATCTCCCCGTGGTTCTCGGCGAACAACTTTTCCACGCTCTCTAAATCGTTGTAGTTTGCGACCAGCGTATCTTGTGCCGCACCTGCTGGCACACCAAGGCTGTCAGGGCGGCCCGTGGTGAGAGCACCGGAACCGGCTTTGACCAGCATCGCATCGGAGTGTCCGTGATAACAGCCGTCGAATTTCACAATCTTATCGCGTCCGGTAAAACCGCGCGCTAAACGCAGCGCACTCATAACGGCCTCGGTGCCGCTGTTGACCATGCGGACCTTATCAATGTGCGGCACCATCTGCACAATTAGTTCCGCAACCTCTACTTCCAGCGTGGTAGGTGCGCCAAAGCTCAGTCCGTTTTTCATGGTTTCAGCAACCCGTTCTAAAACATCGGGGTGCGCATGTCCCAGAATCAGCGGTCCCCAGGAGCAGACATAATCGGTATAGACGTTTCCATCCACATCGTAAATCGACGCGTCCTTTCCTTTTTGGATGAAGCGGGGAATGCCGTGCACGGCGCCGAACGCGCGCACGGGGCTGTTTACACCGCCGGGGATGACTGCTTTTGCACGTGTGAAAAATGTTTCGCTGGTATCCATCAACCGATATCCCCCTTTTGAATGGCCTGTGCCAATTCTTTGGCGTAATAGGTAATATAAATGTCTGCGCCCGCGCGGAACACGCTGAGCGCGCTTTCACAGAGGATCGCATATTCATCGATCAGCCCTGCCTGCGCGCCGGCTTTTATCATGGCGTATTCGCCGCTGACGCTGTAGGCCGCCAGTGGAAGATCGAACCGCTCGCGTACCGCGTGCACTACGTCCAGATACGACATCGCAGGTTTGACCATCAGCATGTCGGCGCCCTCGCGCACGTCCAACGCCGCTTCCCGCAGCGCCTCCCGCACATTATGCGGGTCCATCTGGTAGCCTTTGCGGTCACCGAACGCGGGCGCAGAACCTGCCGCATCCCGGAACGGCCCGTAAAATGCGGAGGCATATTTAACCGCGTAGGACAAAATGGGGATATGCGAGTAGCTATTATTATCGAGTGTGCGGCGGATAGCGGCCACCCGTCCGTCCATCATATCCGAGGGTGCCACAATGTCTGCGCCCGCCTGTGCGTGGGAGAGTGCAATCTTGGCAATGTAAGGCAATGTGGCGTCGTTATCCACCTCATGACCGTGCAGAATGCCGCAATGCCCGTGGGATGTGTATTCGCACATGCACACATCGGTGATGAGCAGAATATGTGGGAAACGTTCCCGCAGCAGCCGCAGGCCTTGCTGCACTACGCCGTTTGGGTCATACGCGCCGGAGCCCAGTTCGTCTTTCAAAGCGGGCAGGCCGAACAACAGAAAAGCGCTTACCCCTGCCGCCAGTGCTTCTTCCACGGCGGCAGGCAGTTTGTCGGGGCTGTAATGATATTGCCCGGGCAATGAAGGGATTTCCCGCCGGATACCTTGTCCCTCCACGATGAACAATGGCCAAATCAGCGCGCGCGGGGAAAGTCGGGTCTCGCGTGCGAGGCTGCGTAAAACGGGTGTCCGGCGCAAACGGCGCGGACGTTCAGAAAGTTCCATGTTTTGTTACCTCACAGATTGTATCAATAAGAGCGTTGGGGTCGGGATGATCCGCCACGGTGCAGCGAATGCCGTGTGCACGGGCGCGTGCGGCGGTCGTTTCCCCAATGCAGATGCCCTGTATGGATGTTGGATGCATCCCGGAACGATGCAGAAACGCATCCACCGCCGAGCCGCTGGTGAATACAACAGCATCCGGCGGATGGTCTGCGAATGCGGCATCCGATGCTTCACCAGGCAGCGCGCGTGTCTCGTAGGCAGGCAGGTCGTCCACTTCCAGCCCACCCGCGTGTAAACGATCAGGCAGTGTTTGTGTGGCCTGCGCACTGCGGCAAAGCAGGATACGGTCACCGGGTTTGGCTGCTTGTAAGATTGCTTGCGCCAGATGGGTGCCGTCCGCCTGCTCCGGCACCAGATCGGGTCGGATGCCGCATTCCGACAGCCGTGCCGCTGTGTGCTGCGCGATTGCCGCAACTTGACAGCCAGCAAGTGCACGGGCGTCCAGTGCCATATCGCGCAGTGTCTGGAAGAACGCGTCTACACCGCGGCGGCTGGTGAATACCAGGAACCGGTAGGCGTACAGGCGGTGGATTGCAGTGCACAGAGCGCTGTCGTCCGGCAGGGAAATGGTCTGGATGCAGGGATAGAGGAGCGTATCGGCTCCCAGTGCGCGCAGGCGTTCCGCAAGCGGTTGTACCGTATCCTCCGGCATGGTCAGCACGAGGCGTCGACCGAACAAAGGCAGGCGGCTGAACCAGTCAAGAGTTTGTGCTTGTGAGCAGACTTCTCCGACGACCAATATGGATGGAGAGCGGACTGCCTGCGCACGGGCGTCGGCCGCGATATTCGCAAGGCGGGAGGAAATGCGCCGCTGCACGGGCAGTGTACCGTTTTCCACAATGGCGGCAGGGGTGACGGGTGAAAGCCCTGCCGCGAGCAAACCTGCGCAGATATGTTCCATCGTGGATACGCCCATAAGAAAGACCAGTGTACCGCCCAACTTGGCGGCAGATTCAAAATCAATCTTCGGTGATTCGTTGTCCTTGGCGTGGCCGGTAAAGATGTGCAGGGAACGCGCTTCTCCCCGGTTGGTGACAGGGATGCCCGCGTAAGCCGGCGCGGCAATGGCGGACGGAATGCCCGGCACCTCGGAAAAGGGGATACCATTCATCGCAAGGAATGCCAGTTCCTCACCGCCGCGCCCAAATAGGAGCGGGTCGCCGCCTTTCAGCCGCACCACCAGATTCCCCTCCAGCGCCTTGTCCCGCAGGATTTCTTGGATGCGCTGCTGCGGCACGGGATGACTGCCGCTTTCCTTGCCTACGTCGATGCGTTCAGCGTGCGCGGGGATGCGCGCAAGGATGGCGGGGGAAACCAGACGGTCATAGACCACCACGTCTGCCTCCGCCAACGCCCGCGCGCCTTTGACGGTCAATAGGTCGGGATCGCCCGGCCCCGCGCCCACTAAAATGACTTTTCCTGTCGGCATGGGTGTCCCCTCCGTTCGGGTGGTTTGATTTGTATCCGGAGATGCCGTGATACCGCCCTGCAAAATAAAGATGTATTTACATCACTGATAGGTTAACCGGGATCTCATTCATTTGATTTATGATGAATACGGTCTGTTTGCACTCTGTTTTGCCATTGCCGGCGGCAATTCGTAGTTCCATATTTCTCTTTCGTCAATCAATGGCTGGGCACGGCTGAGGCATTTTCGCATACAATAAATAGCATATAAGGCTATCATCTGGTTTTGCGTGCCACACGTCCGCTCACAACGCCGCATAGAGTGGTTTCTTTTGCGGCACTTTTTATTTTACACCACTCTTTGTACTTCTGCAAATAGAGATGGCGGCTCATGGGTGCCGCTGGAGCGATTGTAAGTCGGCAATGTGCGCATATGGCGCAGACAAAATCGTTCGTGTATGGCACATGTGTTTTAGGTGCGAGGAGCCGAGTTTTTATGAATAAAAGCAGTATCGTCATATTGACCTACAACGGTCTTGGGGACAGTGCACTTTGCATCGACAGTATCCGCCAGTACACCCCCAAAGACAAGTATGAAATCATTGTGGTGGATAATCACTCCACCGATGGAACTGTGGGATGGCTGAAGAATCAGAAAGACATCCGGCTGATTGAAAATCAGGAAAACAAGGGGTTTGCTGCCGGCTGCAATCAGGGAATCGGGATTGCGGAAAAAGGCAATGATATCTTGCTGCTGAACAATGACACGATGGTTACGCCGTGTTGGTTGGAAAATTTACAGGCATGTCTCCATAGCGCGGAAAACATCGGTGCGGTGGGGCCGGTAAGCAATTATTGCTCCAACGGCCAACAGATCACAGCTAATTTTAACGAACGCGGCAGCATTTTTGCCTTTGCGAACACCTATAATCGTGCAAAGCCCAGATACGAGCAGAAAATCAAATTGGTCGGCTTCTGTATGCTTATCAAACGGGAGGTCGTTGATACAGTCGGGTTGCTGGATGAACGCTTTTTCCCGGGAAATTATGAAGACGACGATTATTCCTTTCGTATTGAGCAGGCCGGATATTGCCTCATGCTTTCCCAAAACACATTTGTCTATCATAGCGGAAGTGTTTCTTTTCAAAAAGACCCTATCAAATTCAGACAGGTGTTGGCTGAGAATGCCCACAGATTTGCCGATAAGTGGGGATTCCAGTCCGTATATTCCACATTTGTTCGCACCGATGTGCTGGCATTGATGCAGGAAAAACCGGAGCGGGAATTAAGTGTTTTGGAGGTGGGATGTGCATGCGGCGCTACGCTTTTGAAAATCAAGGATTTATATCCGCATGCAAAGCTTTATGGACTGGAAAGCAACCCGAACGCGGCGGCTGTCGCGGCATCTTTTGCGGATGTCAAGGATTGGGATGTGGAACAGATGCCGCTTCCCTATGAGGAACAGTCGTTTGACTACATCTTGTTTGCGGATGTCCTGGAACATTTGAGAAACCCCGGCCGTGTTTTACAAAACATGAAGCGCTATTTAAAACAAGGCGGGTATATTTTGGCCAGCATTCCCAATATCATGCACTATTCGGTCATGAACGGCCTGTTGTGTGGCCGTTTTACCTATGAGGATGCCGGCATTCTTGATCGGACGCATTTGCGCTTCTTTACACTTTCAGAGATACGCAATCTGTTCATCGGGTGCCAATATGAGGTTGTGACGATTCAAAGCAAAATGCTGCCACAGTACGAAAATGACAAGCCAATCGTAGATAAATTGGTGTCGGTTTCGGGCGAAAATATGCGCGCCCAATACAACACCTATCAATATCTTGTGAAAGCGCGGTATACGGCGGATGAAGCACAGCTCCCGCAGCGTTAGATGCCCTTTTGGATGTTCTGATGGGCGTTGCGGATGTGTTCAAACGTCAATTTTTCCGCAAGCTCACCATCCTGTTTGATGATGGATTCCAGAATATTTCGATGCTCCCGCACAGAGGGAATTGCGCGGCCGGGCTTTTTAATGGAGAGTTCACGGACCCGTTGGATATAACGATGCAGGTTGGAAAGGGTATGTCTTAGGACATGGCTGCCGCTTGCCTTATAAAGCAATTGGTGGAAGCGCGAATCCAGCTGCCAGACTTGCAAGAAGTCTTTTTTTTCGACGTAAAATTCCTGTAGTTCCACAATGCTGCGCAGCTGGTTGAGCTGTTCATCGGCAATATGTTGCGCGGCCCATTTTGCCGCAAGCCCTTCCACATACATCCGGATGGTGTAAATGTCGTCGATGTCCTTTTCCGATATGCCGATCACAAGGGTGCCGCGGTTGGGAATGGATTTGACCAAACCTTCCAGTTCCAGCTTCCCGAGGGCTTCCCGAACCGGCGTGCGGCTCACGCCCAGTTCCTCCGACAGCTTGATCTCCGGCAACGGATCACCCGGCGAAAGGGCTCCGTTTAAGATACTTTCCTGTATTTCTTCAAAAACACGCTCGGATAGGGAATGGCGGCTGAGGTTGGACGTGTCGAGTTTTTTCATCTTTGTTCCTTCTGTGCCGGAAATCGTCCGGGTTCAAGTTTCCTGACGCAGGCGTCCAACTCCTCATTGCTGATGGAAGTCACGCGCCCTTGCGCATACTCCCGATCGACCCAGTCCTTTAACCGGATGACCAAGGGGTCCGTTTTGCGCACGGAGAGACTGTCGGGCAAATGGTAAAACTGGTTCATCCAGCACGCAATGCCCGCCAAACCGGAGGCGTTGGTCACGGCAATGGCGGCTTCGCGGCTGAGGATTTTCTGCGTATCAAATATGTTGTAGATTTCAGGGTTCTTCAAAAGGCCGTCGGCATGGATACCGGCGCGTGTCAGGTTAAAATCAGAGCCTGCAAATGGCGTCATCGGCGGAATATGGTAGCCAATCACATGTTCATAATAGTCCGCAATCTCGGTGACGACGCTTAAGTCCATTCCGCACGACTCTCCGCGGAAAGAAGAAAACAGCATTGCCATGGTTTCGAGCGGTACGTTGCCTGTGCGTTCCCCAATGCCCAGAAGGGAACAGTTGACGGCGCCCGCCCCATAGAGCCAAGCGGTGCACGCGTTTGCCACGCCCAGTCCGAAGTCATTGTGGCCGTGCCATTCCAGCAAATCCGACGGTACGTCGGCATAATGCCGCAGCCCGTACAGTATGCCCGGCACACTGCGCGGCAGTGCCACGCCCGGAAACGGCACGCCAAGGCCCAATGTGTCACAGGCCCGGATCTTGATGGGCATATGCGCCTCAGTGCCAAGGCGCGTGAGGGCATCCACAAACGGAACCACAAAACCATAAAAATCGGCGCGTGTGATGTCCTCCAGATGGCAGCGCGGCCGCAGACCGGCGCTGAGCGCCTCTTTGACCACCGCAAGATAATGTTCCATTGCCTGTTTGCGCGTCATGTGCAGCTTCTTGAAGATATGATAATCCGAACAGCTTACTAAGATTCCGGTTTCACGGATGCCCAAATCCTTCACCAATTGGAAATCCTGCATGTTTGCACGAATCCAGGTGGTGATTTCGGGATAGTCATAGCCTTTTTCCCTGCATTTCTCAAGCGATTCGCGATCCCGCTTACTGTAAACGAAAAACTCTGTCTGGCGGATACACCCGTTCTTACCGCCTAAACGGTGCATGTAATCAAAGAGCGTCGTAATCTGCTCCACTGTATAGGGGGCGCGCGCCTGCTGGCCGTCTCGGAATGTGGTGTCGGTGATGTAAATAGACGCCGGCATATCCATAGGTACATGCCGGTGGTTGAAGGAAATGCTGGGCACCTCCGAAAATGGAAATAAGTCACGGTAGAGGTTTGGCTGGTCCACATCCTGCAAGTCGTATGCATAGGCATGTTGTTCCAGCAGATGGCGGTTGTTGTCATACTGAATCATTGATAAGCCCCTTCCAGATTGCATAATTGTATACAATTATACACTAACACAATCCGGAGTCAAGGAAAGACCGGCTGATCTTTACAGAATGCATATGGTTTTATCGAGTTTCGCGCTGCGCGGTTTCGGCAAGCGATGTGCCGATGTCTGCCGCATCCGCGCGCGGTCCGGTGCGTGTGCCGCGCCAAAGTTCGCCGGTCTGTTCGTGCAGGAACAGACCTTCCAGTCGCAATGCCCCGCCATCCACTACCGCAAAAGCGGCGACCGGTGTTCCGCAGCCACCTCCCAGTGCTCTTACAAATGCGCGCTCAGCTATCGCCGCATCCCATACGTCCGGTGCATGGAATGTCCGCAAAAAAGAAAGATCTGTACCCTGCCGCGCCTGCACAGCCAGAATGCCTTGGCAGGCGGCGGGCAGTATTTCCCGGGTGGAAAAATAACGGCTAATGCGGTTTTTCAGACCGGCACGCAGTAATCCGGCCGCTGCCAGCACCAGTGAAGCATAGCCTCCGCCATCGAGTTTGGCAAGGCGGGTCTGCACATTGCCGCGCACCGGTTCGATTTGGATGCCGGGAAAAAGCGCCTGTAATTGACAGGCGCGTCGTGCGCTGGAACAGCCCCATGCCAGGGAGGTCGTCGGCACGGCGGCGTCTGCGTGTGCGGGCAGCACCAGCACATCGCGTGGGTCGGCGCGTTCAGACACGGCGACCACCGGCAGAGCGGGGTCGGTGTCCATCGGCATGTCCTTGTAGCTGTGCACGGTGAGATCCACCTCACCGGTCAACAGGGCACGATCCAGCTCTTTCACAAACAGCCCTTTGCCGCCGAACAAAGACAACTTTGCGTTTGCTAACCGGTCGCCGGTGGTTTTCATGGTAACCAGCCGGACGTCAAGTGCGGGGTCGGTCTTGTGGATGGCATCCATTACAATCCGTGCTTGAATCACAGCCAGAGGACTTTCCCGGCTGCCTACCCGAATGATCTTTTGTGGCATTCAATATCCCCCTGATTTCGGCGGCGGTTTCGCGCACGGCATGGTGCGCCTCTCCGGTTTCCGACACCATGCCGATGACCAAGCCGTCGCCCCGCATGATGGCGGGAAAATAGAATGAGCTTTCCTCGTGGCAATCTGCCACGCTGATTGGGATCGTTCGCTCCAGTGCTTCCATCGCTACGGCATGGTTGACGGCGCGGTCATCGGTCGCCGCAACAGCGAGAGCGGCTCCTGCGAGATCCCCTGTGCGATATGCGCGCGGTTCCCAATGCAGTTTTCCCGTCTGTGCCTGCGTGTGCAGAGCGGGGTGAAGCGAAGGGGAAACGACCTGAATACGCGGGCCGAATGCCAGCAGTTTTTCCACACGCCGCGCGGTGATTGCGCCGCCGCCGATGAATACGACCGATTTGCCTGCGAGAGGGACAAACAGAGGAAACATGGGATATGGTTCCAAGCGCAGCTCCTTTCGCGGCCGGTGACGAATGGCGGCAGGCCCCCCGCAATTTACCGTGTGCGCAAACGTGCAGTGTCTGAGGCCTGCCGCAATACGTGCAGCAGCTCAGGCGTACAATGTTCTTTTAGAGAGAAAAACATCGTTTCCACCGCGCGGCGTACAGCATAAGCCGTGTCGTCACCATCGCCCGCACCCGCGTCCAATTCTGCACGCACCCGCATTTCAATCGCCTGTGCCAGTTCGTCGGCCGTTTCGCGCAGAATGCGTCCGTCGTTCCATTCGGTGAACTGATCCAGATAGTTTGTGCAGATGTCCAGTATCTGTTGCATCTGTTCATCAGGGACCGTATGGTCTACCTTGTCGAGCGCGTCAATGTCTGCATAAGAAATGCCGGGCAGGTCGGCCACGGTGGGGTCGATGTCTCTGGGTACTGCGAGGTCGATACATTGCCGGGGTGCAGACGGCAGGTTTTGCAGCATGTCGCGGGTCAAGGTGAAGTGCGGGCTGGAAGTCGCACTGAGGAGGATATCCGCCTCCGCCGCGGCGTGCAGTCGGCTGTCGTAGGGGATGGTCAGGCAGCCATATGGCACAACGGTTTCTCCGTGATGGTAGCTGCGCAGCGTGACGGTGACCGTGCAGCCGGCTTTTTGAAGCAGCTCTGCGGAGAGGCGGCCCATTTCACCGTTGCCGATGACAAGTGCTTTCCGCCCGGCCAATGAGCCAAGCCGCGCGGTTAATAATTCCACCGCGCCTGCGGCAGCCGATACCGGTACTGCGCGCAGTTGCACTTGTGTTTTCACTTTTTTGGCGGCGGTGACAGACAGGCGAAACAGGGTTTCTAACACAGAGCTGGTGGAATGCGCCGCGCGTGCCAGTTCCAGCGCTTGCCGTACCTGTGTGAGAATCTGGTCATCTCCCCGCAAAGCCGAACATAATCCGCAAGCGACCTCCATAAGATGCCGGGCGGCAGTTTTGCCGGTGTGCACCTGCAAAAGCCTTTCGGCTGGCTGCCGAAGGTGCGCGGTCTGTGTCAGCAATGCGGCCGGATTCACTGGCGCGTCCTTGTGTGTGGAGAGATACAGCTCTGTGCGGTTGCAGGTGCAAAGCAGCACAGCCCCCGTTACGCCAGCCTGTGCGCGGCAAAAAGTCAAGGCCTGTCCCATTTGTGTTTTTGTAAAAGTGAATCGTTCACGTTCCGCGATTGCCGCCGTGGTGTGATCCACACCTGCCATAAGGATATTCAATCGGTGCCTCCATGAAAGGGTAAATAATGGAAATCCCGCCGCATCGGGCGTCGGGCTTGTAATCTTTCTTTTCTACACTATACCGTTCGATGCAACCATTGTCAAGGCGGCGGACGCGGGTTGATTCCCTGTCATATGCGTCTATCAGTACAATCGAAAATCAGCGGCAAAAAATTTATTTACAAAAATTGGATTCTGTTGTGTATACCAGCGGGAAATTGGTAAAAATAAGAATAAGAATACACGGAAAGGATGGGATAATTTATGGAACGAGAACAGACAGGACGGCGTGTACCGGCAGCGGAGGGCGCGGCCCGCTTGCTGCAAGTGGCGTTGCAAGCGGTCATGCAGGGAGAACTGGATACGGCACTGGGGTATGACCGCTCGCAGCGGCGGTTTGGGGAAACCGGTGAGAAAAACTTTCGCAATGGGTATTCGGCGCGCACTTTGCGCACGACGTTTGGGCCGGTACCGCTGGCCGTTCCCCGCGACAGGGGCGGTGTGTATACGCCGCACATCTTAAATCGGTATGCGAGGGATGCACGCGGCTTGGAGGAAAAGCTGCTGTTTCTGTTTGCACAGGATGCCGACACGGAAACGTTTATGGAACAAGTGCGCGCGCTTTATGACACACCTCAGGCAGAGGAAGAGCTGAGGCATATTGCTGCACACCTGCTGCCCGCGGTTCGCGCGTGGCAGATGCGGCGTCTGGAAAGCGAGTACCCGTTTATCGCACTGGAAACGGTGCGTGAGCAGAGCATCCGGGGGCGTACCGCGCAATTGCTGCTTGGGGAATTGCCTGGGGGCAGGCGGGAAGTTTTGGGCATCCGTATGAACGCCAAACCGTCTTACCGGTTTTGGATAGAGGCATTGGCGGATTTGCGTGCACGGGGCGCTACGCAGCCCCCTCTGTTTTGTGTGGGCGGCGGCGCGGGGTTTCGGCAGGCGGTGCGCACCTTGTTCCCGGCGGCACAGCTCCGGCGCAGTTTCGCGCCTGCGTTGGGAGCGCCCGAGGCGGTGGCCGCCAAAGCGTGACATTTCACAGATAAGGCGAATTGCGGTGGTAGACGCTTGCATGTTTCGGTAGGAAATTATTTACAAAAGGCAGATTTGCATGTTGTCGAGTCGACGGCATTGTGTGGGCGGGAGGATTTCCCGCCTTTTTTATAATTTTTTTCAAGACACTTGCAGTGTGCGGCTGCATATGCTATACTACAGACAAACATATGAACACATGTTCATATGAATATGCGTTTGGGGGTGATTCTGTGGCGTCTAAAAAGGATGATGGGCTGTGCAGCGTGTCCGTTGTGCATGAAGATGTGGTCGACCACGTAAAAAGTGTGCTCGACAATGATGAAACGTTCTATTATATGTCGGAATTTTTCCATATGTTTGACGACCCGACCCGGTTGAAGATTATGGGGGCGCTGATTGTCTCCGAAATGTGTGTCTGCGATATTGCAACCGTGACCGGCATGAGCCAGTCGGTCATTTCCCACCACTTGAAGATTTTACGGCAGGCGCGCGTCATCAAGTTTCGTCGCGAAGGAAAGATGGCATACTATTCCCTTTGCGACGATCATATCAGCACAATTTTCCATCAAGGGCGAACCCATGTCCAAGAGAAAGAAGAAAGGGGCTGAACACCTATGAAGAAGGTGTATGTAATGGAAAAACTGACTTGCCCGCATTGTGCGGCAAAGATTGAGGGCAAGGCGGCTGAATTGGCGGGTGTGCGGCGGGCGAACATCGACTTAATGCGTCAGCGGCTGTATCTGGAAACCGATGAATCGATTGCATCGGTAGAGATTCAGCGGAATCTTGACCGTATTGTGCAGCGGATCGAGCCGGGGGTGCGCGTAATAGAAGATAATCCTCATGAGAAGGCGGCGGATTCTGCGCAGAGGCAGGCGGAGCCTGATGAAACGGACGGGGAGGCGGCAGAACGGCGGGACCGCATCCGGCTGATTGTGGGTGCGGCGGTATATGCGGCGGGGTGGGGAAGCGTTTTGCTTCATGCCGGTGTTCCAGTGATCTTTGCGATTTTTGCCGCGTCGCTGTTGATATCCGGCGGCGGTGTATTTCTGAAAGCGCTTGGCAATCTGCGTCGCGGCCAGTTTTTTGATGAAAATCTGCTGATGAGTGTGGCTTCGCTCGGCGCTTTCGCCATTGGGGATTATAAAGAGGGCGCGGCGGTCATGCTGTTCAATCAGGTGGGAGAGTTTTTGCAGGATTTGGCCACCGAACGCTCCAGACGGTCCATAGCAAGTCTCGTGGGGCTTCGTCCCGATGTCGCCAACCGGAAAACACCGCATGGCGTAGAGACTGTGCCGCCCGAAGATGTGGCAGTGGGGGACTTGATTGAGATCCGCCCCGGCGAACGCGTGCCTTTGGACGGCGAGGTGACGGAGGGCCGCTCCTTTGTGGACACATCCGCGTTGACTGGAGAGCCGACGCCGCGTGCGGTGTCAGTCGGCAGTTTCATAGCAGGCGGATATGTCAATCAGGCGGGATTGCTGACTGTGCGGGTGACGCGCGTATTTGGCGAATCCACCGTCGCGCGGGTCATCGAACTGGTACAGAATGCGGGCAGCCGCAAGGCCAAAGCAGATAATTTTATTACCAAATTCGCCCGGTATTATACGCCGGCTGTTACCATCGGGGCATTGCTGGTGGCGGTTTTGCCCCCGTTGCTGTTACACCAGCCGTTTTCGCCATGGATCTACCGTGCGTTAATCTTTCTAGTGGTCTCCTGCCCATGCGCACTGGTGGTTTCGGTGCCGCTGGGTTTCTTTGCGGGCATCGGCGCGGCATCTGCTAACGGCATATTGGTCAAAGGCGGCAATTATCTGGATATGCTCAGCCGTGTGGATACGGTGGTGTTCGATAAGACCGGAACGCTGACCAAAGGTGTCTTCGAGGTGACGGGAGTGTTTCCCGCGGACGGCGTCACGGAATCTGAACTGCTTGCTGCCGCTGCACAGGCGGAACAGCGCTCAAACCATCCGGTCGCCAAATCCATCCGTGCAGCGGCGGACGGTTTAACAGTGGATACGCCGCCGGATGAGGTGTCGGAGCTGGCGGGTATGGGTGTGCGCGTACAGACGGGCGGACAGGTGATTTTGGCGGGAAACGCCAAACTGCTGGAGTATGAAAATGTGCCGTTTCAACCTTGCGACGCCGAAGGTACGATTGTGTATGTGGCAAGGGAAGGGCAGTACCTTGGCGCACTGGATATTTCAGATATTTGTAAACCCGATGCAGAAGCGGCGGTGCGCGGTCTGAAAGCCATGGGAATTGCAAAAATCGTCATGCTAACCGGCGACCGCCAGAGAGTGGCCGAACAGGTAGCAGAGACGTTGGGCTTAGATGAGGTACATGCGGAGCTTCTTCCGGATCAGAAAGTGGCGGCATTTGAGCATATTGCTGCGCAAACGGCTGGCGCGGCTGCTTTTGTAGGAGACGGCATTAACGATGCACCTTCGCTGGCCCGCGCGGATATCGGTATCGCAATGGGCGGCCTTGGGTCGGATGCAGCGGTGGAAGCGGCAGACATCGTTATCATGGACGACCTACCCTCCAAGATACCGACCGTTATCCGTATTGCCCGCTATGTGCGCGTGATTGTCCTCATGAACATTGTGTTTTCGCTTGGGGTGAAAGCAGTGGTCATCATTCTGGGAACCATGGGGTATACCAACATCTGGGCAGCGCTGTTTGCGGATACGGGCGTGGCTCTTTTGGCGGTGGCAAACTCCCTGCGCATCCTGTTAAAGCGTAAGCAATTTGGAACCGCTATGTGATGCGGAAAAGTTGCAGATGTGCACGGAAAAAGAGATTTTTAACGGTTTCCACTGTTTGTTCACCAAAAAAACCGGTCGAAGAAGGGAAAACCCCTTGATTTCGACCGGTTTTTAATGGTTTTCCACATCCGCTTGTGGAAAGTGTGGAAAAGTATTCCCGAAGTAGTGGTGAACCGACTGCCGGCTTTTTATGGCCCCAGAAGATCCACAACCTTAGCGATGCAGGACGGCGGACAGGTGGTTTTTCATCTTTGCACGGTCGAAAGCAATGCCGACAACGACATAAATAGCTCCGCTGGCGGCAACCTGTACCACATTGCCCGGAATCTCTAAAATAGGAGAGAGCAGATTGTGAAATAAAACAGCTTCGGTCAGATAGTAGCCACCGACACAAATGCCGCCTGCCGCGAAAATGGCAACCAGATTGCGTTTGCAGAGGATGGTTGCCCGCCTGGACGTAAAGCAGAGCACCATGCAGGATTTGATAATCAGGGTGGGCAAAGCGTAAATCAAGCTTCCGGTCAGCGCGTCGGAAAGAGCCTCCCCGATGCCGCCGGCCGCCACCGCAAACGGAGTGGGCAGCATACTTGCGCCCAGATAGAGCAGTGCGTCGCCTAAATGGATGTAACCGTCGGTGGCGGGCACGGGGATGTGCAGCAGGTAGGCTGTGACAAGAAACGTGAGCGCAAGAAATAGCGCAGTGATAATCCACAAGCGATTTTTTTGATAACCGGTATTCATTCAGTAAACTCCTCTACGGTCTGGAATTCTGGATTTGGCTCGCAAAAAACAAATGATAACGATTTCACACCAAAGATTGCACCGACACGAGCGCGAAAATAGAGCCCATGCTGTGTACTTTTGGCACAGCGGGGCGGTGTTTCACGCACAACAAGAGAGACCCGTTTGAGGCGTAGTATTTAGATGATTTTAGTATACATCACAGAATCCCAATTGTAGATAGATAAAGATTGCCATCACGTCCACCAAAAGGCTGGACGTGATGCCGGCTATCTTCGGTTAAAACACGACTTTATTTTTACCGCTCCGTTTGCCCTGATACATTTTCTGGTCGCAGTTGTTGATGCTGCCGATGATGTCCTGCAAGTCCAGCTTCCCGGCGCCGATGGTGACCGTGAAGTGTATGGAGGCTTGCTCATAACGCACGGCGCTTTGACCAAGCACTTTACGGATGTTATCAAGGCGGGCATATGCTTGAGCGGATGTACAATTTTTCAAGAGGAAAAGAAATTCCTCACCGCCCCAGCGGAACGCAAAATCACCTGCATGCAGCTGCTCCTGAACCGTTTCGGAAAGGGCTTTTAAAACCATATCGCCTGCCAGATGACCATAGTCGTCATTGATAAATTTAAAGTCATCAATATCCAAAAGAGCCACATGCCACAAACTGCTTGTTGTATAATGTCGCAGTTGGTCGAAGACAATATCGGCGTAACGCCGGTTATGTAATTGTGTCAGCGGGTCCAGATAGGCCTCGGTTTTCAATTCTTCCAGTTGATGCCGCACCCAGTAATTGACTGATGTCTGCACGCGCGGTAAGAGCAGAGCACCGATGAGTAAAGCGCCAATCGAAGAAAGTACATGCAAGATGCACAGCACCATATTGGCCTTGCCTAAATCGACCAACGGTTGAAATGTATAGCCCATGATGATCAGCGAGATGAGAAGCAGCGTTAAAAGAGACGAGATGATGATCCGGACGCGGGTGGCTATATAAGGAATCAGCAATTGCAGCGAGATATCCATGAAAATGCCAAGAAGGCCATAATTTCCATTTCCAAGAATAAGCCCTGATATGGTGGCATAGACCGCGAGCTCGGTGGTGAGGATTACACCTACAGGTGTGTACTGGTTTTGCAAAACCAGCCAATAACAGAGGAGGTAGCCTAAAATGCTGCAAATGTTGACAATGCAAAGGCTCCAGACCCCCACATGTATGAAAAAAATGAGAAATGTGGCCTGGGCCATCAAAGCGAATAGACAAGCGTTTTGCAGAGACAGATGCAGATAAATATTCTTGTTATGCAGGGTATCGCTCAAAGTCGTGTTGTGCCAGATGATGTTGTCAAGCCATTTCAATAGCATAAGGTTCTCCCTGTTTGGCATTGGGTTAGGCCTTGTTTAAAATAGTAAGCCTATTTCGGCTAAAATATTGTTCTGCAACCCTAGAAATACCCGGGATATGCGTTGTATTCCAGTAGTCTCTGTTTTGCAGACCAATATTTCGCAGCGAAATTCCGCCGGTTTTCCATTCATAAACAAGATCTATTGGAAACCATGCAACGGGCCAACCTTTTGTGTGAAAATGCGATATATTTGAAGCTGTCATTTCTTAAAAATTATTACCATTCCAGCCCCAATGAGTGACTTCTTCATATTTTATGTAGATCTGTGTCGGATCCAGTCCCAATTCCTCATGAAGGATGCCAGAGAGTTCACGCGTCAGTTTTATGTAATCCTGTTTTCCCGCTTTGCCGAACAATTTGACTTCCACAAAAGCGATGTCCGGCTTACACTTTCCTTTAAAATACATGTGGCTGTTGCCCTCGAACGCGACCATGAGCCAGTTTTCGGATTTTCCAGGGAGCAGTTCGATTGCCACGCCAAATTTCGCCTTGAGCAGGTCTTCCTGCACGGGGGTGAGCTTGACGGTTGTTTTAACTTGAATAAAAGGCATATACATGTCTCCTTTGGACTCTATTTTTGTGCTTCTAATAGAACGGTTTCTCAGTAATACAAGCTACCTTATTATATTTTAACACGTTGTTACAGCTCTGACAATTCGTCCCCCGCATTTTTTCCTTGTAAAAAACGACGGCCGCCCGATGAACGGGCAGCCTTGCAGAGTCGAACCCATAGATTCAAGAAAATCCTGTCACAATGGGTTTCTATCTCTGCCAAACATAGCATGTGCGAACGGACGTAAATTATACGCTTTCAAATGCGGGAATGAAGCAAATGGGCGAAAATGTGCAAAGAAGCCCGCAGGAAATCCTGCGGGCTTCTTTCGGGAGGCATGAGCGGTTTTATTG
>NZ_JBDNLG010000001.1:0-98562 GCF_047718355.1 Ethanoligenens sp. | reverse complement strand
CTCCATCATTGCCGAAAAAACAGGCTGGATAAAAAGGGGGCGCAATATGTTTGAATTATCTGGAAAAGTAGCGGTAGTGACTGGTGCTTCCAGCGGATTAGGGGCAGATGCGGCGCGTGCCTACGCCGAACAGGGCGCAAAAGTGGCCCTGCTCGCACGCAGAGAAGAAAAACTGCACGATGTAGTGGCCGAGATTAACAAAACACGCAAGCATGCCATCGCGGTACAGTGCGACGTTTCGGACGAGAACAGTGTCAAGGCGGCTGTAGAAAAGGTTTTGGCACAGTATCATACCATCGACATCCTACTCAATAACGCGGGGATTGCAATCCCCGGTTCGGTAGAGAGCCTGACGGCTGAACAATGGGATCTGGCCATGAACACCAACGTCAAAGGGGCTTTCCTCATGTCCAAATATATTGTGCCCATCATGAAAGAACAAAAGTACGGCAAGATTGTGAACATTGCTTCCGTCAACGCCGTACTGGGCGACAAAGCCCCTGCCATGGTGCGCCATGTATACAACACCTCCAAAAGCGCGGTCGTCGGGCTGACCATCGGTATGGCGGCCTCTCTCGCGCAATTCGGCATCACCGTTAACGCACTCGGCCCAGCCTTATTTGAAAGTGAAATGACTGAAAACACGCTGTTCAAGCACGAGCAGTTCCTGAACATGTACAACTCGATTTGCCCGGCTTCCCGGCCCGGTAAACGCGGAGAACTGAACGGCCCGATTCTGTTTTTATCCTCGGACGCGTCCAGCTATGTCAATGGACAGTTGCTGCTGGTAGACGGCGGCATCTCCATCGTGTAATCCCCGCCGCCAGTCAAAGCAAGCAGTGTATGCTCAGGGCGCTAAACTTTGTATACTTCATCAAACAGGAGACGTGCCGTCTCCTGTTTTTTATTTCCTCTGCGCATGAATACGCGGGCAAGTCGTGCTATAATAACAAGAGTAAACAATCCATCAACAACCTGGAGGGATTCGCATGACATCCGCCGTGATTTATTTTTCCAAATCAGGCACAACAGCCACAATTGCCAAACACATTGCAAAGGAACTGGACGCACCGGCCGAAGGCATCGTACGCATCGGCGGCGGCGGCGTTCTGGCATTTTTTCGTGAAATTGCGCAATCTCTTTCCGGAAAACAGCCGAATATCCAACCGCTCTCACTTGACATTTCCTCTTATGACCGCATCATCATCGGCACACCAGTCTGGGCTGGGCGTGTCAGCTCTCCGGTCACCAGCTTCCTGGCACAATATGGCGGCGGTATCCAGTCCGCAGCCGCTTTCATCACACACGGCGATGTCAAAAATCCATATTCCGAGGTGTTTGAACAGCTGCAAACCATGCTGGGCAAGAAACTGGATGCAACTTTCTCTGTTGCCAGCCGCGACGCCAAATCCGGCGCGTACGATCTTTCACCGTTTCTGACCAATTTGCGTGCGGAATAATACGCAGCAGTTGTTGTCGGCTCTGTGTATCCAATTTGGCTGGAATGCGCCTCATACCTTCAAAACAGGAGCGTGAAATCATGTTTGAACAACTTTCTCAAAACAGTTCCTATCGAAATCTCTATCAGGGACAATGGGCGGACGGCGTACACGGTGACACGATCTCCGTGAAAGCGCCCGCCGACGGAAAATTCCTCGGTACCATCCCGTCTCTGCACAAAGACGAGATTGATGCTTATCTGAGAAGTGCGAGAGACGCGCAAAAAAGCTGGGCGGACATGCCTGTCAATGAGCGTGCTCGTATTCTGCGCAAAACAGCCGACATTCTGGATGCAGGTGCCAAAGAAATCGGCGGCATCCTTTCTGATGAAATTTCCAAAGGCCTGTCCTCTGCCATTGGCGAAGTCCATCGCACCGCCGATTTTATCCGGTTTACCGCCGATCAAGGCGAATTAGTAGAGGGCCGCAGCATCGGCAGCGAAAACTTCCCGCATTTTAAAAAAGATAAAATCTCGGTGGTCACGCGTGTACCTCTCGGCTTGGTGCTGGCAATTTCCCCGTTCAACTACCCGATCAATCTGGCAGGTTCCAAAATCGCACCCGCACTGATTGCGGGCAACAGCGTCGTCCTCAAGCCCCCGACGAGCGGTGCGATCAGCGGTCTGTATCTCGCGGCGGCCTTTCAAGAGGCCGGACTGCCTGCCGGTGTGCTGACCACCGTGACCGGTCGCGGCAGTGAAATTGGCGATTATCTGGTGACCCACCCATTGGTGGATTTCATCAACTTCACCGGCAGCAGCGCCGTGGGCAAGCATATTGCGGAAATTGCGGGCATGGTGCCGCTTATGATGGAACTGGGCGGAAAAGATGCCGCCATCATCCTCGAAGACGCTGATCTGGAACTGGCTGCAAAATTGATTGTATCGGGCGCGTATGGGTACTCCGGGCAGCGCTGTACGGCAGTCAAACGTGTGCTTGCCGAAGAACCCATTGCGGATGAACTGGCGGCGAACGTTCTGGAACGTGTTAAAAAGCTGCACGTCGGCCAGCCAAAAGAAAATGCGGACATCACCCCGCTCATCAACACCCATGCAGCCGATTATGTGCAGGAGCTGATTGATGATGCCCTGCAAAAGGGCGCCAAACTACTGACCGGCAACAAACGCAACGGCAATCTGCTTGCGCCAACCCTGTTTGACTACGTGACGGCCGACATGCGTCTGGCATGGGAAGAACCCTTCGGCCCCGTGCTGCCCATCATTCGCATTCGAAATGCGGAGGAAGGCATTGAATTGTCCAACCGTTCTGAATACGGCTTGCAGGGCGCCGTCTTTACCAGAGACATCAACAAAGCCTTTTATGTTGCATCCCGTCTGGATGTGGGCACGGTACAGATCAACGGCAAGCCGGAACGCGGCCCGGACCATTTTCCGTTCCTCGGCGTCAAGTCCTCCGGCATGGGTACGCAAGGCATCCGCTACAGCATCGAAGCCATGAGCCGCCCGAAAGTCACCGTTATCAATTTTCAGGGCATCTGATTTTTACGTTTTCTGCATACCATCCATCCGCTTCGGATAAGCTAATCCTAACCGGAACAGGCGGGAGGCATCGGATGATGACACAGGCAATCGTACTAAAAAAGGCCAAGACCCTCAACGCGGTATGGAATGAGGACCACCCCAGTCGGCAAAAATTTATTGCGGGTTGTCTTTTTATCCTTTCCATTGGGGCAATCCTTTGGCAGGCGCGCAGCGCCTTGCGGTACACGGCAAAAGCGCTGAAAACATTGACTCGTTAATAGCTGACAAAAACAGATGGAGCAGGCTCGGATTACCGAACCTGCTCCATCTGTTTTACTTATTTGAATGACCGGATGAGCGGTTTGCCTGTTTCTGATTCAACAGCTGATCCTTTTCAAACAGGCAGCGAAACGTCCGTCCTAAAATACGCCAATCATTTCCAAAGGAAAAATCGCGCACGTAACGTCGGTTGATTTCCATTTTGGCAGGCAAAATCTCCTGTATGTAGCAGGACTCCGGATCGTCCGCGCCCGCGAGCAAATCGTTTTCGTGCCGGTAGGCGATGGCAACCGGTGAAGTCATGCCCGGACGCAGGAGCAGCGTAGCGAAGTCCTCCGGCGTATAGTAATCTACATAATGCGGCACTTCCGGACGCACGCCGATAATCGACATTTCTCCGGTCAGCACCTGCCAAAACTGCGGAAATTCATCGAAATTTGTGGCGCGCAGAACTTTCCCCACACCGGTGATGCGCGCATCCCCGCTGCCCACGGTGATCTCTCCCGATTTGTCCGCACCGGTTTGCATCGTGCGAAACTTGAGCACCCGAAACGGCTTGCCCATCCGGCCCACGCGCAGCTGCCGGTAAAACACCGGCCCCGGGGAGGACAACTTGATCGCGACCGCCGCCGCGATATACAACGGCAGCGGCAGCAGCAGGCAGATAAGCGCCGCAACCACATCCATCGCACGCTTGCCAGCAAGTCCTGCCCGATGTCGGCTCAAGTGTTTTTGATAAGGCGCAAGCGCCTCATTTTGCATGGCGCACGCATATCTCTCGAACGGCTCCTGCCACATAACGCACATCCTCCTCGGTCATGGATGGATAGAGCGGCAAACTGATGATTTCACTAAAGATCTGCTCCGCCACCGGGAAATCCCCTTCCCGTGTGCCATACTGCTGGCGGTAAAACGGGTGCAGATGCACCGGGATAAAATGCACGCTCGTACCAATGTTGTAATCGTGCAGTTCTTCAATGAACGCATCCCGCCCGATGTCCAGTTCTTTCTCTTTTACACGGATGATATACAGATGCCACGCGTTGCGCCCCAACCCGCCGTCCACTGGGGGACGTACGCCCTGTACACCCCGGAGCAGGTCATTATAAAGCGTCGCATAGGTTTCCCGCCGCTCCTGCATAAACGGAAGCCGTTGCAGCTGCGTCAGCCCCAGTGCCGCCTGCAAGTCGGTCATATTGTATTTAAAACCCGCAACTTCCACATCGTAGCGCCATGTGCCGCCTTTGGCATAGCGGTTCCACGCGCCGCGGCTCATCCCGTGCGAAACAAAAATACGTGCCCGATCCGCCAGTTCTTCGTCATCTGTCGCCAGCATACCGCCCTCGCCGGTGGCAATGTTCTTGGTTGCGTAAAAACTGAACGCCACCGTATGTTTTGCGCCGACCATCCGCCCTTTATAGGTGGTATAAACGGCATGGGCGGCATCTTCCAGCACAAACAGATCCTGTGCGTCCGCAATGGCGTCGATGGCGTCCATGTCACACGGCTGTCCGGCGTAATGCACCGGAATGACCGCCTTGGTGCGCGGGGTAACCGCTTTCGCTACGGCGGCAGGGTCAATACAGCCGGTGTCCGGCAATACATCGGCAAACACCGGCGTGGCGCCCACATGACAGATGACATTCGCAGTGGAACAGAATGTCATCGGCGTGGTGATAACCTCGTCCCCCGGCCCAATCCCCTTCGCTGCCAGAGCCGTATGCAGCGCCGCCGTGCAGGAATTCATCCCCACGGTATGTTTCGCGCCGACAAATGCGCCGAACGCCTGCTCGAACTCACCGGTCTTCGGTCCGCGCGACCACCAGTTGGAACGGATGGCGGCCTGCACACTCTCCAACTCTTTTTCATCCCAATACGGCAGGGCATACGGCAGAAACATCTCTCGTTTTTTCAGCATCTTTTTGACCCTCTTATTTTTAAACCTATTCCCATTGCCCACGGCACCATGGCAGCAGTCCCTTTTAGCCTCTATGACGGTTTCATTTTATGAAAATACATTCTTAATCTTGCAGTGCGTCCACGAATTTCTGTGCCAATGTAGTATAATCATGGTTTTTGCGCACATAGGCACATCCGTTTTCTCCCATGGCCTTTCTGGAGGACGCATCCATTGCCAACAGCTGCCGCACTGCGTCCGCAACCGCACGAGGCTCCCCCACCGGCACGGTCACGCCGCAGTGCGCGTCCCGCACCGGATTGTTGGAGGACTCAACCGCATAGATGATGGGACGCGCCGCCAGCATATAATCAAATAACTTATTGGGACTGACGCCGTAATCAAACAGCCGCGATTTTGCCAACCCCATATAGGCCACATCCAGTTCAGTAAGCAAAGCGCTCATTGCCGTCTTGGGAACGGGGTCGAGAAAGAGTACATTCTCCGCACCGGCGGCGCGGGCAACCAATGCATCCTTGTGGTTGCCGCGTCCCACCAGAACCAGCTTTACCCGTTCACGTTGCAATGATTTGGCCGCATCAATAAAGGTCTCCAGCGCATTCGCCACCGAATGGTTGCCGGTATAGCCCACCAGGAACCAGCCTTCCGCCCGTAAAGCGCGCAGCGTTTCGATCTGCGGCACCGGCTCGGCCGACGCAGATTGGGTTTCGGTCAGCACAACACCGTTAGGGATGTAAACGAATTTGCGCACATCATATCCCCGTTCCCGAATGTACTGATCGGTATTGGGCAGAATGGAAATGATTTTACGCGAACGGGCAAACGCGGCATTTTCGCCATTCTGCAACAGCAGAATCAGCGGATTCCACCATGGCAGATTCCCCATCACCATCGGCGTAAGAGGCCACAGGTCGTGCAACTCAAAATACAGGCGTGCCTCCGCCTTCCGCGCAATTTTGGATGCGGCGTAGATATCCACGGGGTAGGTCGACGAGGCAATCACCGCGTCCGGACGGTAACGGCGCGCCATTTCACCTGCGTGTGCGGAAAGTTGCAGGCAAAAGGAAGTAATATTCAACCCACGCCCCACGTTGTTGCCATGGTAGTACGGCGTTTTCAGAATGACATACGGCACACCGTCCACATCCACCTCGGTAAAACTGCGGGGTACGTCAAAGTTTTGCCGCCGAAGATGCGTGAAATCCGCCGCCACAATGGTCACGGTATGCCCCAGCTTCTTCCACTCGCGCGCCATCAGCCACGGACGAAACTCCATCCCGCGTTCGGGCGAACCGGCATAATGGTTGATGAGCAGGATATTCATGCCACACACCCCTCCTTTTTCCGACAAACTTTCGATTCCGGTTATGGCGTTGATGTATCCACGCTCGTGCTCCTACCCGAAACGCGGGCGTTTCGCGCCGCTTGAAGTGCTTGTTCCATGCGCGCCACGCAGGACTGCCATTCAAACCGCGCCTGCACATCGGCTCGCCCGGCACTGCCCATCCGCTGTCGCAGCACCGGATCGCCAACCAAATGCATCATCGCCTCCGACAATGCCCCCACGTCCCGCGGCGGCACCAGAAAGCCTGTCTGTCTATCGCGGAGAACCTCTTGAAAACCATCCACCGCACCCGCGACCACCGGTATACCGCAGGCCAATGCTTCTACCGCCGCCACCCCAAAACTTTCGCTGTCGGACACACTGGGGGCGCAGAAAATATCCAAGCCATGCAAAACCTCCGGCACCCGCTCATGCGGGACAGGGCCATAAAACCCCACATGTGGCGCAATACCCAGCCGCTTTGCCAATTGCTCCAGCGCCCGCCGCTGAGAACCGCCGCCATAAATTTTAAGGCGCACAATTCCACCCGGAATCTGGGCAGTCACCCGCGCAAACGCGCGCAGCAGAATATCCACGCCATATTTGGGTTCCAGCGCTTTGACGATGCCGATGACTACCTCACCGGTTTCCCGCGCCTGCGGCACGGGGGCAAACACCCGCGTGTCCACGCCAAACGGTGTGATATAGAGCGGCGGCAGATGCGGACACAGCGCACGCACTCGTGCAGCCATTCGTTCGCTGGTGGATGCGATCGCCGTCGCCGCGCGCAGATTCCGCACGACGATGTGCCGATGAATCGGACTTTGGCACGGAAAATCGTAAACGTCACTGCCCCACACCGACAGTAAAACCGGCGCAAACCCACTGCGCCGCGCCAACGTGCCGTAGCCTGTTGCGTAATGCACATTCAGCACATCCGGTGCAAAGGCCGACAGCCCGTCCCGAAATGCCGGCAAAGCACGCAGATAGCCCCCCGATAGATAATATACGGATACAGCCGGTGAAATAGAACCCGCTTTAGCGGCGTGCCGAAACAGTGAAAACAGCCGAACCGAGTGCCCGCGTTCTGCCAGCGCGTTTGCCCACCGCACGGTATGGATGGAAGAAGCCGCCGATAGCAAAGCAATGCGCATTCTGCTTCCTCCGTTCAGTCGGTCTGCGTCACAGGCAATGCGTCCTGAAGCGGGTCAAGATGCAAAATATCCCGGGCTGCCTGCTCCGCACGGTGCCGCCATAGGTGTTTTTCCCGCAGTGCTTCCACACAATGGGCACGCAGCGCCCGCAGACGTTCCGGTTCATCAAACAGTGCCGCCACCGCCAGCGCATATTCGCGGGGATTATACGGTGTAACCACCCCGACTCCGTTTTCCCGCACAAAGCGGGCAGCTTCCGTGCAGTCAGTGCAGACCACCGGCAGCGCGCGCGAAAGATATTCAAACAACTTCACTGGCATACAAAAATCCATGTACCGGTCGGGACGCGATGGGTACAACGCCACATCGTTCTCCGCATAAAGCGGTGCAAGTGCGGTATCCCCTGAACGGTGCAGGACAGTCAGCCATGTGCGCCCCAGATACGGTTCAAAGAAATCACCCATTTCTTTTTCCCGGCAGACCACGGTGAGATGTACCGGTTTGCGAAGCTCCTCGTTGAGGATTGCAAACGCGTTCAAAAGCATATCCGTTCCATAAAAAGAGGAAACCCCGCCGACATACAGCGCCTTGCCTGATGGTGCATGAGGCAAAACCGGCGTTTCCATTCCGGCGGGCGGAAGCACGGTTTTTCGCGGAAACGCGAATAAATCTGCCATACTCTGTGTGGGGAAAAACAACACCGTGCAGGTGATCCGAAAGATAAGCAGATCAAACAAGTGCATCAGTGTCAGTCCCCAGCGCTTAGGACCTTTCACACCCCACCAATCCGCAAATTTCCAATAGGCGTCGCGATAAAACAGACCAATGGGTACGCCATTCGCCCAAAGACGCAGCAGCAGCAGATGGTCGCACAAATTAAAAAACGGCCCGCTCGGCGGTTCCACATAGCAAAAATCCGGCACATTATCCCGCAGTGTGCGCCAGACGCGCCAGACGCGTGCCCAACGTTCCCGTTTGCGGTTTTGCAGACCGGACAGCACCGTAACCTCATAGCCCAGCCGCCCAAACGCCTGCGCCATCCGTTGGGGACGCACGCTGGAACCGGATGCAAAATCTCCGAAATCAATAAAGCTGATGAACAGCAGCTTGCGGGCCTCGTTGCCTTTGGCGGGTGCACGGCACGGATACAGCACATTCAGGCTGGCAAAAAACAGACCAAATACCGGCCAGATCGCGGCAATATGCGTCATATCCGCCGAAGCGATACCGATGATAGGCAATCCGCATACCAGTGCAAAGCACAAAGAAGCCAGCGCATTTGAGCGGAATGTACCGCCGCGAAAACGGAAAAAACGCACCGCCATGCAAACCAGCATCAGCACATAGGGCACCCAGACAAGAATACCATATTCCGCAAGTAGCTGCAATGTCATGTTATGCACGTTAAACGGTTTGATGCTGCCGCTGAAATACCCCATCAGCATGGCGGCATTCCCAACACCCACGCCCAGAAAATGGGAAGCCGGTATCATGCGCAGCGAAGCAAACATCAACATGGTGCGTTCACTGACCGAATGGTTGCTCATATTGATGGAATTAATTTCATGGGCAAACACGCTCGCCTTAATCAGCATACTGCCGCCCAGCACCGCAATGGATGCCACGCCAGCCGCCAGCATCCCCACCATTGTGCGGATATATGGCCGCCCACCCTTTTTGAATGCCATGCAAACAAAAAATGCGACCGCAACCAGACCGATGGCAAAATACAGAATGCGCGGATCGGCATTGAACATAGTGAACATCGCCGCGGCAAACAGCACAGTCGCGGCCGCTTTCCCCCCGAACCCGCGCAGTCGTTCGGTCAGAGTATAGGCGGCAAACGGGAAAAACAGAAGGATATAGGTGGCGTAATCGTTGGTGTTGTTGAAAGTGACATACGGAAAATACAGATCATATGCATTCTTCAAATACAACTGGTCATTGGACGGATTAAACACAAAATGACCCGTGAAAATTTCAAACACACCGAAACCAACCACCAGCACGTAACAAACCGTCAGCACATCCAGAAAACGAAGCAGGTGCTTGCGCTCTTTCAACGCGCCCGTGATGCACAAAACGCCTGCGATACCGAGCATCTGATACAGAAAAATGCCCCGGGAATAGTTGACGTTCTTTACCCAAAGCAACGACAATGCGCCATAAAGCACCATCCAGATAAAAACAGCGGCATAAGGGGCTGCATGACCAAGCGGCAATTTGAATCCGCGACGTTTGACACAATAAATCACCAGGCAGACGCCAAGCAGTACCAGAATCACGTTTTGCAGGGTCACATTTGCGACCGGCAGGCCGGCATATGCGCCGAACAGCGTCGCCACCGGCAGCAAGTATACCAACACCCGCGCGATTTTTTTGAGCGTTTGCATTCGTTTCATATCATGCTCCTGTACATTAGCGTCATTGTTCCCGTATGCTTTTGTTGCGATAAATCAAATCTTTGCGCTTATACCCGTTCGTATCCATAAACCGCTTTTTGATAAACTTCCCCGATTTGCCGTATGACCGTCGATTCGCCAAAGCGCGTGATACAGTCCTCCCGCAGAGTGACGGGGTCAAACGGCCGCTTTACCATTTTGCGCAAACCGTCCGCCAGTGCGTCAATATCCCCTACCGGTACCAGCCACCCGTTTTGTCCCGGCACCACAATGCTTTCCGGCCCGCCGCTGCGGGCAGACAGCACCGGCACCCCGCAGGACAGCGCCTCAATCAGCGTCATCCCGAACGTTTCCGCCTCGCTGGCGCTCACCAGACAGTCACAGGCATTGTAAAACGCAGGCGTATCCGCATACCGTATTGCACCGCAGAATTCCACCCGTCCATCCAGATGCAGGGATACTGCCAATTTACGCAGGTGTCCCATTTCCGACCCGTCTCCCCCGATACGCAGCCGGGCATTTTCCAAATCGGCCTTGGCAAACGCCCGCAGCAGTACGTCCACCTGTTTGCGCGGAATCAGATTGCCCAACACGCCGAACACAAAGCCTTCATGCCAAGCCGGCGCGGGTGAAAACCGTGTGGTATCAACTAGATTGGGAATATACGATACGTCGGCGCGAAACTCCCGCATCCGTTCCTGCAATGCGCGGCTAACGCCGATTGCCACCGTTGCACCCGCCAATGTGCGCGTGAACTGCTCGCGCAGAACACCGCGCGGTTCTTTCATCAGCCCGGAATAATGTTCGGTGTAAACGAGCGGAAGCCGGTGCTTTTGGCAGAGCCAGACGGTTTCGACCCCGACACGGCAGGCGTGCAGATGCACCACATCCGGTTTGCCCCACGCTTGTTCTGCCTGACGGTAGAGCCGCTCAAGCATCCATTCCCGCTGCGGCCAACGCCCGCGTTCCCAAAACGGTGTCAGACTGCGGCGGCGGCAGAGCAGCCCCGGCACATCGCCCTGCATTGTGAAAACACCTGTGGGCAATCCGCCCAATTTGAAACGCAGGTCAGGGTAAAGCACATGAACGGTATGCCCTGCACGCAGAAGGGCGCGTGCCTGCTCCGTGAAAAACACGCCACCATGCGGATTATCTTCGGTGGCATACCACGAGGGAATCAGAAAAACATTCACGGTTCGTCTTCCTCCTCTGGCATATCATGCGCAAACGCCGCCTGCACGCGTATCATTTTTCTACAATAATACCGCAGATAGACCATCCCTGCAAGGGAATAGGCCGAATAAGCAATCAACAACCCCCACGCCGCCCCGTCAAGCGTGAAGCGGGAAACCAGGATATAACAGAAAACGCCCTGCGCAACCGACGCGAAAAAGGTCACGATCAAATTGAACTTCACTTCGCCCAATGCCGCCAAAATATTGCCCGTAGTCGCTTTGAACGCGGCATTCACACCATAAGCCGCCCAGAACACCTGCATCACACGGATGGTCTCCGGGCTGTTATAGGCCGGGAAGAATGTGCGCACCAGCAGAGGCGTCAGCAGTATACCCAGTGGAATCAGCACCGCCATCCCAGCAGCCAGCACCAGATAAAGCTTTTTGGATTTTTGCCAGACCCACGCGCCGTCCATATAATGTTTGGCAAAATACGGGAAGACAAATACAATCACCGAAATCGTCATGTATCCCAGCATAGACGGAAGAAGCGAAGCAATGCGAAATTCACCGCGCCGCCCATTTTCCAGCACAAACAGGTTGACAATGGTCATCTCCACAATTGGCATAATTTGGGAAAACAGCGAAGATAACATTTGGTTCGCGCCGTATTTGACCATTTCTACTTTTTCTTCATGGCGCAGCAGAACCGCCCGCCCCTGAAAAGACGGCATCGCGCGCAGCATATAAAAACCGGCGACCAGCGCCACGATATATCCAAGATACCGTCCCGGTACCACGCCCCACACATTCAGAAACAGGGCGAATAAAACCGGAAACACTGCATATCCCACCGAAAAAATCAGGGAGATGCGTCCGTATTCCTTGTTGGCGCAAACGGCACGGAAATAATAGGTCAAGTTATCAAGCAAAAACTGCGCAACAGGCCAGAGCATCAGCCCGGCCAACAGCTTGGCTTCCAGCGGTTTAATGGGATAGATCCCAAAATGGTTGAGAAGAAACAGAACCACGGCAGCTACGGCAATCAGTACCGCGTCAATCAGAAAGCCAAAGCGCAGCCCAAAGAGGAAGCAGGCTTTGCGCTCGCCCGGTTCTTCCCGCACGGCGCAATAACGCAGCAGTGCGTTGGAAATTCCAAAATCGTTAAACAGCAGCACATAGTTGATGAACGTATCCGGTACACTGAGCGCGCCATATTGGTTTTTGGTCAGGATATTAGGCAGCAACAGGACGGAAAGAGCCGACACCAATTTGACCAGCGTGCTGCCCGCGAACACATGCAGAAACCCACGGCGGATGCCCTGTTTAGCAGCCGCCAGCCCGTTTTGTATCTGTGTTTTTGCGCCCATAGTCCCTCGCTTTCACCAGCCATCCCGCTTGTTAATCCTCTGCGGTAAACCGTCCGGCAAAATCCATGGTGGAAAAATTCTGAATCGGCAGACGCACCGGCGCACCGGTCGCCGCGGACTGATACACAGCCAGCACCAGTTCCAATGCGCGGCGGCCGGCCTCCCCGTCCACCAGTGGTGCGCGGTGCTGCTCGATGGCGTCGATTACATCGGCATACAACGGCGTGTGCCCAAAACCATAGACATTGGGCGGGTCTTCGGTAAATGCCGCCTTAACGGTCTCCGGGTCGTCCGCGCGGTCAGCAAAACGCCATTCCTCAATGCGGTTGACCGACTTCCCCCCCGCCTTGACCGTGCCGGTCTCCCCAAACAAATAAAGCGTTTCTTCCAGATTGTGCGGAAAAATATTGGTCGTGCCCTCCAAAAGTCCATAGGAACCATTGGCAAAGCGGATGAGCGCCAGTCCCAGATCTTCCGCCTCAATATACGGGTGTGCAAGACGGTCGGTATAAGCGGTCACTTCGATTACCTCATCACCCATCATCCAGCGCAGCAGGTCGATGTTGTGGATACACTGATTCATCAGTGCGCCGCCGTCCTGCGCCCAGGTACCGCGCCACGGCGCCTGTTCATAATACGATGCGCCGCGGTTCCAGCGGATATGCGCCGCCCCGTGGAAAAGCCGCCCGAACCGCCCGGCCTCCAGCGCTTCCCGGATGCGGCGGATGGACTTATTAAAGCGGTTTTGATGACAAGCACAGAGGCGCACGTCCGCCTTTTGGGCGGCGGCAATCAGTGCGTCTGCATCCGCAAGCGAAAGGGCAATTGGTTTTTCGATGATGACGTGGCTGCCCGCACGCACGCAATCGAGCGCAACTGCGGCATGGGTGCCGCTCGGCGTGGCGACCGCCACCAGATCGGGATGTTCGTGTTCCAACATGGCACGATGGTCAGTGTAAAGGTGTACGCCTTGTATCCCAAAGCGCTCCAACAGTGCACGGGAAGTCGCCTCATTCCGGTCACAGACCGCCACAAGACGCAGCTTTTCTGCATTATTCTGCACGGCGGCGATATGATTGGGCGAAATGCGCCCGCAGCCAATCAAGGCATAGTTCAACATAACCTCACCTTTTCTGTTCGCTTTCGATTCGTGCTTTACAAATTGTATTGTATTCCTTAAAAATTACAAATAAAGGTGGATATTCGACCGGCAGACAGCTCTTTTGTGAATTTCCTCATTCATACAGCCCTTGTGTCAAGTCGCCATCCAAACACACGACGCGCGGCCACTTCCCCGTCCGCATGATGGTCACCGCATTGATATTGCCCAAATGTGCATACAGATGCCGGTACTGTCCCAAAATCAGCGTCATCCGCGTGTATGGACAGCCCTCCGGTTTCTGTGTCAACGCATCATCCGTCAATGTATCCAAATAATCCACGATTTTTAGGCAAATGGCCGCATGATACCGGCAAAGTTGCTCTTTGGTCAGCGCATGATCGCTGGTGATATCCAACGAATTCAGTCCCGGTTCGTGAAAATCCGGTTCCACAAACTGAGTGGGGTTGATGAACCAGTGGTCAAGGGAATGCAGCAAATGGTACACATGCTTCCAAATGGGCATTTCGCACAGAACCGCGTCCAACACACATGTCTGTAACATCGTGTCCACATTATGTAGCATAACGTGCGTCTGTTCTTGAATATCTGCTACCAATTCATTGCCCATGGACTATCCCGGCTCCTTTTTATCTGCCAAACCTCGCGTCAAATCAACCTGCCAAGGCTCTGCGTAATCTTCTCCGCCGCGTGACCGTCGCCATACAGTGCAGGGTGGTCACCAGCCGGTGTAAGGGCGCCCGCCTTTACAAGGATGTCGGCAGTATTGGCGTGCGCCAGCGTGTTCCAGCCGCTTTCCACCGTTTCCACCCATTCGGTCTGCTCCCGCACCGTCACACACGGCACCTCCAGCAGATAGGCTTCTTTTTGCAGACCGCCCGAATCGGTGATGATGCGGCGTGCATGTCCGGCAAGCCAAAGCATATGCAGATACCCCACCGGCTGCACGAAACGAATGTTATGATAATTTTCGCGCCGCCAAAGTGTGCGTACCAACCCGATTGTACGCGGATGCACCGGAAAAATGACCGGAACGGGCAGTTGTTCAAATGCCGCAAGGATTTGCGACAAATTCTGTATACCATCTGTATTTTCTGCACGGTGTATTGTCGCCAGTATCCATTTTCCCTCGATTTCGGGGGAATGGGGGAACAAATCGTCCAATTGGGACAGTCCGGTTTCCGCACAGGACTGCTCTGCCAGATCGCGATAATAGTACAGTGCGTCGCACATCACATCGCCGACCATCTCTACGCCTTGTGTGATGCCCTCATCGTGCAGATGGTCCGCCGCCGTTATGGTGGGCGCGAACAGCAGAGTGGAAATATGGTCGGTCAAAATACGGTTCTGCTCCTCCGGCATCGTGCGGTTGAACGAGCGCAGACCGGCCTCGACATGTGCAACTGGGATACAGAGCTTAGAAGCCGCCAACGCGCCCGCCAGCGTGGAATTGGTATCCCCATAGACCAGCACCGCGTCCGGTTTTTCCTGTAGCAAAACGTCTTCTACTTTTGCCAGCATCTCACCGGTCTGCCTGCCATGCGAGCCCGAACCGACGCCCAGCGCATAATCCGGGTGCGGGATGTGCAGTTCGTCAAAAAACACATCCGACATATTCGCATCGTAATGCTGGCCGGTGTGTACAAGAATCTCTTGATGCGCCTGACGCAGCACCCGGGACACGGCCGCCGCCTTGATAAACTGCGGGCGCGCACCAACCACTGTCACGATCTTCATGGCTGTTTCTCCTGCTTCTCCAAACGCTGTTCCTCCGGTACCGGGCGCAATGTTTTCGCCGGGTTGCCCGCAACAATCGTATTGATCGGCACATCCCGCGTAACCACGCTGCCTGCGGCGGCAAAGCCGTCTGCTTCCACCGTGCGGCCCGGCAAAATAACGGCACCCGCACCGATGCGTCCGCCGTTTTCCACCGTTACACCTTTGAATGTGGAAAACCGTGCTTTGGTACGTCCTGCGAAATTGTCATTGGATGTAACAACACCGGGAGCGATAAAACAATCATACCCCAACACGGAATAGGCGGTGAGATATGCTCCCGCCTCGATTTTGCAGCGTGTGCCGATAGTCACATGGTTTTCTACGGTCGCCGACCGCCCAATAATGGTGCCCTCCCCGACCGTGACATCCTCGCGCACGCTTGCGCCGTCGGCAACCAGCACGCCCGCAGACAACCGTGCACCCGCATAAACCACCGCGCCGGTACCGAGAATGCAGCCGTTCCCCACCTGCACAGCGGGTTGCTTTGCTCCGTCAGAGGTGGAGCTTCGCGCCGCTTTAAACGGTTGTTTTCCCACACAAGCGAAGTCATCGATACGCACATCGTCCCCAATGACAGCCCCCGCATGAATAACCGCATGATGCCCAATTACCGTGTTTTTCCCGATATGCGCACCCGCCTCTACCACGCAATACGCACCCAAAGCCGTGCCCTCTCCGATTATCGCGTCGGGGCTAACCGCACACTCAAAGCTGCTCGACATGGGATGCCTCCACGTTTCGGGTTAGGCCACGCGTATCGAACACTGCGCGGGCGTGCGCCGTAATAAACGTAGGGTCATAGGCACTGTGGTTGGTCGTGATGACCACCGCGTCCGCCGCAGCCAGCGTATCAACATCCAACGGTATGGAAGTGTAGGATTTACCCTCATGGACAAATGACGGGATAAATGGATCATTGTAGACGATTTCCGCGCCCTCTTTCTCCAACAAAGAGAGAATTTTCAATACCGGTGATTCGCGGATGTCATCGATATCGGGTTTATATGCCACGCCGAGCAAAAAGATTTTGCTGCCGTTCAGCGGTTTTTTCTGTCGGTTGAGGATGCGCGATACCCGCCCGATGATATATTCCGGCATTCCGTTGTTAATCTCCCCCGCAATCTCGATCAAACGGGTGTGGTAATTGTATGCGCGCGCTTTCCACGTCAGATAGAACGGGTCGAGCGGAATACAGTGACCGCCCAGACCCGGGCCGGGGTAAAACGCCATATATCCGTACGGTTTGGTCTTGGCGGCTTCGATAACCTCCCAAACCGGGATGCCCATACGGTCGCACAGAATAGCCATCTCGTTGGCCAGCGCAATGTTGATGTTGCGGAAGGTGTTTTCGAGAATCTTTTCCATCTCGGCCACTTTGGGGCTGGACACTTTGCAGATGCCGCCCGCCAGCACATTGCCGTACAGCTGCGCCGCAAGGGATGTACACGCTTTGGTTACGCCGCCCACCACTTTGGGCGTGTTCTGGGTCTTGTATTGCTTGTTACCGGGATCGACGCGCTCAGGCGAGAATGCCAAAAACACGTCTTTACCCACCTGCAAGCCTTTTTCCTCCAGCAACGGCTGGATGATTTCCTCGGTGGTACCGGGATAGGTCGTGCTTTCGAGAATGATGAGCATTCCCGGATGGGCATACCGCGCGACTGATTCCGCAGACGCCTGCACATAGCTGATGTCCGGCTGTTGATAGACATCCAGCGGTGTCGGCACGCAAATAGACACGCAGTCGCAGTCCGCCAGCGCGGCGTAATCGATCGTGCCGCGCAGGCGTCCGGTCTGCACCAGCGCGGTAAGGTCGCTGTCCACCACATCACCGATGTAATTGTGACCGCTGTTGAGCCAGTCCACTTTTTTCTGCTGCACATCAAAGCCGGTGACATCATACCCGGCACGGGCGATTTCTACCGCCAGCGGCAGCCCTACATACCCGATACCGATGATGCCGATTCGGGCGGTTTTTTCCTCAATTTTCTGTTTCAGGCACTCGTATTCCACGAGGATGCCTCCTTTCCGCAATCGCACGGGGCGCTTGCGCTCTTAAAGGTAGGGACCAGTGCGTGCACGCAGGCGAACGCGCCCTGCTCGTCCCCTTTGGCCAAATAGTCATGCAAAACCCGGAGCAATTCACGGATGTGCTGTTCATCCAAATCGGCCGGTTTGCAGATATAAATCTTATTATTGGGGGTTTTGGAGACGTCTTCGGTGGCGAGGCTGATCTCCTCAAAAAGTTTTTCACCCGGCCGCAATCCGGTAAATTCGATGCGGATATCCTTCCCCGGTTCATACCCGGAAAGACGAATGAGATCGCAGGCCAGGTCATAAATCAACACCGGCTCTCCCATATCCAGCACAAAGATCTCGCCGCCATGCGCCATAGCGCCGGCCTCCAGCACCAGCTGCACCGCCTCCGGGATGGTCATAAAATACCGGCGCATATCGGGATGGGTGACGGTGACTGGGCCGCCGCGCTCAATCTGCTTTTTAAAAAACGGCACCACGCTGCCGCTGCTGCCCAGCACATTGCCAAAACGCACGGCAGCAAGATCTGTACGCGACTCACTGTTCAAAATCTGAATGCAAATCTCAGCAATACGTTTGGAAGCGCCCATAATATTGGCGGGATTGACCGCTTTATCAGTAGAAATGAGGATAAATTTTTCAGCATGGGCGGCAATCGCTGCCTTAGCAACATTCAGCGTTCCAAAAACATTATTTTTCAGCGCTTCCCGAGGATTGTATTCCATCATGGGCACATGCTTGTGTGCCGCCGCGTGGAACACGATTTCCGGATGATAGCAGGCAAACACTTCTTCCAACCGCGCGGCATCTCGGATAGAACCGAGCAGCAACCGGTAGTCCTCTCTTGGATAGAGTGCTCCCAGCTCATTATTGATCTCATACAGACCGTTCTCGAAAATGTCAAAAATCAACAGCCGTTTGGCACCGAATGCCAACACCTGCCGGCAGATCTCCGAACCGATCGAGCCGGCGCCTCCGGTAACCAGCACCGTTTTTCCCTCAACAAAATTCTGCACCGCCTGCATGTTTAGATGTACGCTGTCCCTTTTGAGCAGATCTTCCAAATTCAGATCGGAAATCTTTGCATTGCCCACATTGCGTTCACTAACCTCGTCGATGGTACCAAAGCGTTTAAGCGGGCAATGTAAGTGGTGGCAGGTGATAAGCAGTTCCTTGAGCATGTCGTGCCCGGCTGAACTGATTGCCAGAATGACCTCACCTGCATTGTATGTACGGATGGCCTCTTCCAACTTTTTCTGCCCACCTACGACCGGCAAGCCACCAACCTTTTTCCCCCACATACTTTGGTTATCGTCGATAAAGCAGACCGGCAAACGGTTCTCGTCCGGATTGTTGGTGAGTTTGTGCAGCAAATTGATACCAGCCTCGCCCGCGCCGAGGATAACCACCCGCGTCATCTGGCTGCGGATGCGCATAGAACGCACGCGCATTTGCAGCCAGGTGGCAATCCGCACTGAAGCGCGCACCATCAGCACGAAAATCAACTCAAGCATTGCAATAATGATGAGGACCTCATACGGGACAAACTGAAAAACGGCAGCGCAGACGAGCAGCACCGCCGTCGAGGTAGCTACAGAGCCGATCTGCCGCAAATATTCAGGCAGACCCGAACGGCTCCACACGTCATTATAACAGCGAAACAGCATATTGCACAGCAGCAGCACGGCAACTGCAAGCAAGATAAATTCCGCACGTGACGCGTAAAAATCCGGTTTCAACGCAGCATTATTGAAGCCGAAACGCAGCCCCAGTCCCAAAATGACCGCGGCGGCGGCGGCAACCACATCCCATACAATATAAAGCGCCGTTGAAAGAAGCTTATGAAACACGCGCATGAAAACGCTCTCTCCCTTTCACGGGAAACCCGGCGCGACCCAGTCGTCCACGCCAACCCTACGCAGCAGACGGGTTTCGCACAGGTTCTCGCCGCCAACTTTTCATATCTATACGACATGCCACTGAAGCCGTTTTTCTACTAGGGACACAGTCAATGCTATATAGAAGCAAACGCCAAAAAACGGCGCACTTAAGCAGGAAAAGGAACCTGCCGCGCCGCTTTCTACAAGTAATCAAGCTTATTATACGTTTCTCCACGTTTTTTGTCAATCTTGCGGGCACACACATATTGGTTCAAAGAATGCGAGGGCTTGCTTTCTTAATTGGAATTGCTGCAAGAGCTTGCATTTGACCCACAGTTACGATAAAATGAGCATATTGTTAATTTGCTTGTGGTCATGATCCACACCGCCCACATCCATGATACAAAATCAGGGATACAACCCGCAAAAGAGATTTTAAGCTGTGCATCGCTTCCACTGAAACCATGGCGCTAGTCTCTCATTTACATACGATTTCTCACAGATGGTAATTACATATTAAATACAGATTCTGGCCTCTAGACACTATTATATTTTGAGAGAACTTTTAATTGTAATTATGTTCATGCTATGCAAATATGAGTTTAAAATCTTACTCATATGTTTTTAAAAGGAGACAGTGAATGAAACGTTTTGTAATAGGAATCGGAATAGGTGCGGTTGCCGGCATCATAAATATTTTACCTATGCTCTTTGCGAAAAACATAGGGTTCACAATTTACCTCTCCACTTTTATCACTTGGCTAATCATTGGATTTTTTATAGTATCAAGCAGTCTGCGTCTCAATGGCACTTTAAAAGGTATCTTAATTTCAGTGTTAATTTCTTTACCGTCATTGATTTTCACTTTTGCTTCAACACTGTATGGAGCTATTTGGAATATTGCATGGGTACTCATACTTGGAGCAGTTACAGGATCAGTATTGGATAAATTAGCTGTGAGAAAATGAGAAGTGTACAACAATATTTGGGTTGTTCACTTTGTTTTTACTAAATACCAATTGATGCGATTTCGTTAACCGCATACATTTCTATTATATAAACAGTCGGAATATAGGAGGATTCAATATGTTACGAGAACACCCCCAAGTGACCCATCCTAAAGAAATAATGAGAAAGGATTTGCGGGGAATATCCAAGTTCAATTACTGGCTTGCAGTAAAGATTACCAATGGTGTTGGAACAATGTGGTGTGCTTATGCTTTCTTTCTTATAGACCTTGTCATGCTGCCGCCAGTTATTCAATCTCACAATATAATGGTTTGGGTGACTTATATTGCGCAAACCGTGCTTCAGTTAGTACTACTGCCGATCATTATGGTTGGTCAGAACGTTATTCAAAGCCAAAATGAAGCTAAAGCCGATACCGACCATAAAACGCTGACTTATCTGGCAACACTGCAAGACGAGCAGATGCAAGAACTAAAAGGCCAGACAGAAATCCTGAAAAGATTGGAAGAACTTTTGCAGAGCAAAAAAATGTGATAAATATCGCAAACAGAGAATCGGTTGATATAGATCCATCTGGTACTTTTTCAATTTACACTGCATTACCTGTTATTGGAGTAACTTTAAATTTATTTAATAGACCAGTGGCTTCCCTTTTACATAAGCATTTTGACAGTTCTGCTACTGTAATCCTTCGCTTACGGGCATCTACAATTCGCTTACATACTTATTTTACCGTTATTTCAATCATCCGCCAGATACAATTGTATCATGCTGCGCACATTTGTCAAAATTGCTCTAAAGGGATAACCCCGGTTTTATTTTTTGAGCAATCGCCCGAACAACAAACAACATAGCACAACTGAAGCCACCATAACGCATAACACCAATGAAACATATGCGTCTGCATAGCGACCATTATAAAGCGCCTCCATGCGGGAAGACGCATAGACCGTCTTGATTGCCAGCATACCGTTGCGCGGCACTCCATCAATCGCCAACCTCTGTCCATGTGCGACTGTCGGTTTCCCGACTGTCGGTTTCCCGACTGTCGGCTTCCAATAGAAAGTACACCCTTCCAGCCACCTCCCTTCAGCCGGACGAATCTCCAGTGTAAACTGTTTGCCTTTGGCCTGCCGGACGGGTGCAAACGACATCACAACCGCTTTGGATTTGTCAATACGAGCTATAGTGACTTGTTGGCTGCTGATCCTGTGACCTACGCTGTCCATTACCGTCATTACCAACGCAGCATCGGGCTTGGGCTCTGCTGGCGTGATCTTAACGGTAATCCCACACAGTGTGTCCTCCCGCGCAACAAACGTTTGCCTGATATCAGTTATTTTTTCCGGCTGCTGGATATTGCTTACCGCATATGGCGTCTCTGCTATCGTTTTTTGCAGGGGCAGACTGCAATATAGCACCAGCAACAGCGCTGCTGCAAGCAAAAGCGGCAGCAACAGCGCAGATAAACGGGATATGCGTTTCCAAACGCGTAAGAGGGATAGTTCCATTGCACTTTCTCCCGGCAGAAGCCATACGATTCCAGCGGTATCTTCTTACAGTGTGCATAGACGAAATCACTGTATAAAATAGTATTTAAAAAGAATTTGATAGATGGTCAGCATCTGTACCAAAAGAAAAGACAAAGACACCAGCAAATAAAACCATCGCTTTATTTTGCCGGACAGCGCCCTTTCAAACCCCATAACCATCATCAGCACGATCGCAACCAGGCCGGGATACATATAGCGCCCCTGTGGCTGGAAATCACTGGTGAGAGAATAATGGGCATGTAAAATAAGCGCCCCGATTGCCACCAGCAGGAGCGTAATGGTAAACGGGCTATGCAGCAGCGCGCGCCATCCCCCTTTTGCTTTCTCCAGCAATTTGGCAGAAAGGCCGACGAATGCAACAACATGTAATCCTAAAATATACAGATAATAATTGGGATTCAGCGAAAGGGTCATGGAACCAAAGGTTGCCCAAAACGAACGGAATGTTTCCATTGGCCAAATCGTGTCGAACAGCATATCCGCAAACCCGCGCAAATGAATGATGGAAATAAGGCGTATGGATGGTTTGTCTTTTCCCATTGCCAAATGTTCCGCGATGCGGTCGGTCGTGGAAAGCCCCAGCAGATCCCCGTGGTACAAAATGCCACTGCGGATAAAGAACCATCCGCCGATTGCCGCCATGATACCCAGACAAAGCAGCAATTTACAGGCGAATGCGCGTGAACCCTTGCCGCGGTAAGAAATCAGCACGATAAATAGAGTACCTAGAATCAGAACATACCCATTGATATAGGTCAGTAGCATTACACCCAAAACCACACCCAACCACGCGACTGTTTGAAAACTCCAATTTTCCCGAAGGCCTTTCAACCAAAGAAAAATCGTGGCCGCACTGAGCATCACCATCAACGCATCTTGATTCGTATATGCGCAAATGAAGGCAATTTGCGGGATGAACGCAAAAAAAATCGGGACAAATTTTTGGGTGAGCGTATCCTGAAAAAACATCTCTGAAATCCGATAGACGAAGTAGACCGCCGCCACACCGGAAAATACGGAGACCAGCCGTGCAATGAGATAAGGAACAATGGGTATGCCCGTCAGTTTGACCAGTATACATAGCAACGCGGATAAGATATAGGAAAAAAACGGCATGGCGGCGTAGGTCTGCCCTGCAGCATAAAACAGGCGCGGGTCGCCAGCTACCGGCAGCATGTGATATTGCAAAATGAACCGGACAACATCATAACGAAGTGCTTCATCAGGCGCCGCGCCGAATGGGATAATCAGCGCCCACGAAAAATATAGCGCGGAGACGGCAAGCAGCAATATCGGCAGATAAAACCGGTCGTTCCTTTGCAATGCGTTCACGCCCGTGCCCCCCATGTCTTATCGCGCACACCGGTCGCCACGGCGGGTGCGAAAAACGAATGAACCGCATCCACTACCGCCACTTGGTCCGCGGCGCTGATTCCGTAGTAAAGCGGCAGTCGACAGATACGCTCACTTTCTTTGGTGGTGTACCGGTCATCACCATGGAAACGCCCGTATTTCCGCCCCGCCGTGGAGGAATGCAGGGGAATATAATGGAATACTGCTTCTATTCCGTTTTCCCTAAGAAATGCGAGCAGTCTCGTTCGCTCCTCTACATCGCTGCATTTTAAATAAAACATATGCGCATTGTGGCTGCATTCCGGCGGCACCTCCGGCAGCTCAATGCGGCCGGATTCGGCCAGATCACCCAATGCCGCACGGTAAAACGTCCACGCACGCATCCTGTCTTGAAAAATCAATTGCGCCTGTTCCAGCTGTGCATAGAGATACGCCGCATTGAGGTCGCTCGGCAGATAACTGGAGCCTATGTCCACCCATGTGTATTTATCGACCTCTCCACGGAAAAAGCGGCTGCGGTCGGTGCCCTTTTCACGAATGATCTCCGCACGCGCCGCTTTTTGCCGGTCATTGAGCAGCAGCGCGCCTCCTTCTCCCATCGAATAGTTCTTTGTCTCGTGGAAACTGAATGCGCCGAACTGCCCGATCGTGCCCAGAAAACGCCCTTTATACCGTGCGAGAAAACCGTGCGCCGCGTCCTCAATCACCAACAGATTATGGCGTGCAGCAATCGCACAGATCGTGTCCATTTCACAGGCCACACCCGCGTAATGCACCACCACGATAGCACGGGTCTTTTCCGTGATGGCATCCTCAATCAGCCGCTCATCAATGTTCAGCGTGTCCGGCCGAATATCCACAAACACCGGCACCGCACCCCGCATCAAAAACGCATTGGCAGTGGAAACAAAGGTATAGGATGGCATAATGACCTCATCCTCTGGCCGGATATCACAGAGCAAGGCTGTCATCTCCAATGCATGTGTGCCGGAAGTGACCAGCAATGCCCGCTGCACGCCAAAACATTCTTCCATCCACGCACTGCATTTGCGGGTAAATGGACCATCGCCGCTGATCTTGCGGTTGTTTTTGACTGCTTCCGCAATATAATCCAACTCTTTGCCAACAAATGGCGGCACATTGAATGAAATCATGAAATCTCCTCCAGCAGAGTGAGCGCACCTTGCAACAGTGCTGCCCGCAAAATGCCATCCATTATATGTAGAAAATCAGCACACCCGCCACAATCAGCAAATTACCTGCCAGTTTGCGGCGGGTAATCTTTTCCCGAAAGAATACGCGGCTGAGGATCAGCACGAACAAGTATCCAAGCGACTCGATAACCGGTGCGTTTTTAAACGCAAGCCCCCGAAACGCGGCAACCGTCAGTAAAGTAGAACAGAACAGCAAGCCGTATGCGCCCAGTGTCCACGGATTGCCATATTCCCGCCAAAATCCCCGATGCGGACGGTCAGCGCTCACTTTTAAGAGCAGCTGCGACACAGAAGCCACCGCAACGGACGCCACCAGCAAAAATACATATCCTGTCATGCCGGTTCCTCTTTTTCAGTATTCACCAGAAGCACACCCGCAAAGATTACTGCAACGCCCAAAAGGTTCTGCACGGTGATTCGCTCGCCAAAAACCACAGCCGAAAATAGAAGTCCCCAAAAGACCGCAACACTCCGATTGGCGTAGGCGGTCGTCAAGCTTAAATGCTTGACGACCTGCTGCCACAGCAACGCGTAGAAACCCAGCAGCAGCAGTTCCGCACCATAGCACACAAAAAAGCCTTGCGACAAAAATGCATGGCCTGACGCAAATTTTGCTGCGACCGACGCAGCTGCATAGACCGCCACCACCGCTTGTAAAAACAGCACGGTTAGCCAACGCCCGCCGGCTTTCTGCTGCGGGACGTCCCCATTCGACCGCATTCGTATCCCCTCACCGTTATCCCTTTGTGCACAAATGTATCTGGGTGCACAATTTCTCGAACTGTGCGGCGTCCGCACAAGCGCCGATATAATACCCCAGCCGGGTGGAACTGTCGGTCACCTGTCTGCCGTCCGGCAAATCGATAGCGCTCACCCGCCGGAGAACTGCAGACTCGCTTATCTGCAACCCACGCAGAACATCCAGATCTTCCTGCTCGAAAAGAAACCGCACAAACGCAGTCTGCGGTTCGGAAACAGGCGTAAAGTCCGGTGCCTTGCCACATGCTGCGTCCAGCGTCATCCTCAAAAAATCATAACCAGTGGAAAGCCGTACCAAATCAGAGCCGATGCAGTCGCCGCCCATCCGCGCACCCACTTCAATCAACCTCACATCGCCTGCGGGTGTAATCTTAAATTCCGCGTGGGATGCACCATTGGTGATCTCCAGCGCATCCAGCGCCTGATAAACCGCATCCTGTACCCTGTCCGGTGAAACAGGTGCGGGTTGAACATGGCCCGTTTCAATGAAGTGCGGCGCACCGGTGGTGAATTTCTTTGTCACAGCCAGCAGACGGTGCTGCCCGGCGAAAGTGATACTCTCGGCGCTGTACTCATCACCCTCGATAAATTCTTCCACAATCGCTTTCTTTGCAAATGAACACGCAACGCACCGTGCAACCGCTTCCCGCAGAGACTGTGCGTCCTCCACGCGGGTCACGCCCCGGCTGCCCGAACGGTCGGTTGGTTTCACAATCAACGGAAACGCCGCTTCTATCGCATCGCAGCCCACCGCATCAGCCACTTCCCAAAAGCGTGGCGTAGGAATACCCCGTTCAAGAAACCGCCGCCGCATCTGGTACTTATTGGTGGATACCGCCGCACATGCCTCACTGTTGCCCGGCAAACCAAGTCGTGCGGCAAGATAACTGACTGTAGGGACAGCCAAATCAGAACCAATAGAAAAAACGCCGTCCAGACGCAATTTCCGGCAGATTTCCAGAATCTGTTCCTTTTGCGTGATGCTGATGGGATAAAAATAGTCCGCCGTATCTTTTCCAACCGCACCGTCTGCCCACGCAAAAACATGTGTCACATACCCAAGGGATTTTGCCAACAGGATTGCTTGGTTCTGGAAATCGTTTGCGCCAATGATGGCGACCGCCTGTGGCATGGTATCAGACCCCCTCCGGCTTTTTTTCCGTTTGCCCCACACGCGCCGCAGCGTTGTCTGCAACGTGTGGGGATTCAGGCTTGATGACATATTGCGGTGTTTGGTTTACACTTAGATAAATGCGGCCGATATATTCCCCTAAAATACCCACAGAAAGCAACTGCACGCCGCCAATGAACAGGAGAATCACGATGGTGGAAGTCCAACCCATTTGGATATCCTGCCCAGACAGTTTCAAGATGAACAGCACAATCATCATCACAAAGGCCACCAGCGCAATAATGGTGCCCGCAAACGACGCGATGCGCAAAGGCTTGACTGAAAAATTGGTAAAGCCATTCAGCCACAACTCCAGCAGCTTCACCAGTCCGTAACCAGACCGACCCTCATGTCTTGCATCGTGATGGATGGGGACGCTGGCCACACTGCCCGTCATCAACAGGAACAAGCCGGGCAGATAGGGAAACGGCTTGTCATACTGCTTGACGATATCCACCACATAACGTTTAGCGATAAAATAGCTGGAGGTGTGGATATTACATGGTTTATTGAGGATGAATGTCTGCATGGATTCGTTGAGCGACGTGCCAAAATTGCGGAAAGCACTGTGTTTTTTGTGCTCATAATACCCATATACCACATCAAATCCGCCGCTCTGCATAGTGTGGTAAAGTTTTATAAATTCTTCCGGAGGTGTCTGAAGATCGTCGTCCAGGCAGACAACATAATCGCCGGTGATCTGGTTAAGCCCAGCCATCAGCGCGTTGGCTTGTCCAAAATTGCGCGCCAACTGGAACGGACGCACATACGGCAATTCCACCGCAAGTGCCCGACAGACATCATATACGCCGTCCCGGCTGCCGTCATCTACCAGCACGATTTCAAAATCCACAGGTGTCTCTAATGTGTGGACAGCCGCCGCGATACGCCGCACCACCATCTCAATGGTGTGCTTGGAATTATATACCGGAACCAAAAATGATATCTTCTCCAACAATCCCATATTTTTCCTTTTCTGCGTTTTTTCTTTTTATACCCAAAAAACAAACGGTTCTGAAGCTATAGCAAATCCCATTATTAGTATACTGACTCTTTAATTTCCTGTCAATCTTCACTCTCACTGATTCTGTAAAATCTATGTAAAATCACAAGATTTCTTGTCTATTTATTGTGGTTTATAGACACTGATGTTCCATAGACCTGTTTTAAAGCTGTGTATTCTCCAAAAAATGTAAACCACTCCCATTGTCTTTTGACTCGATTTGCGTTATGCTAAAATGGGTTATACGGTTCACTAACACAAGCCTCATCTATAAAAACAAACTGCAAATAGTTCGGAGATTACATATGTATATCAGCACCTCAAAGAAATGTTTCCTTGCATTGCTCACTGTTTTTGTTTTTTTACTCGCCGCCTTTCCGGCACAAGCCGATACGCCAAAGACTCGTTCCCTTGTTTATACTGCTTTGGGCGACTCTATCGCGAGCGGATATAAACTCAGCCAAAGCAGCAATGCCTATGTCAATCTGTACGGGTCCTATCTATCCGCACAGACCACCAATCTTGCACGTGTGGGACTGAACAGCAGCGGCCTTCTCAAACTGCTCACTTCCGACGAAGCCATGATGAAGCAAATCAAAAAATCCGATATTGTAACCATCTCTATTGGCGGCAATGATTTGCTCCCGATATTCTCCAGTCTGCAACCCACCTCACCGGCCTCGTTGCTGAACGCCATTCAAAAAATTACCGGTGCAGCAATGCAAAAGCAGTTCCAGAGCGCTGTCACAACCTTCAGCCAAAACTGGGACAAGATTGTCGCGCAGGTCAAAAAGCTGGCTCCCCATGCACAAATCATCGCGACCACACTAATTGATCCGTATCAAGGGATGATTGTCAGCCTGCCGGTCGTCTTACATTTCGACCTTGGCGAGTATGCCGACCGGTATATTAAACAGATCGACGCCGTTATCTCCGGCCATGCAAAATCCGGTCAATACGCTGTGGCGGATGCACACAGTCTATTCGCACAGCACAAAACTGAAAAGTTGACCAACGCCGACCTTTCCAAATCTGATTTCGACCCGCACCCGAACGCGGCGGGACACCGTTTGCTTTTTCAGGCGCATCAGTCCGTCCCCCTCAAATTTACAGACAGCGCGCTCGCTCTTGAGGGTCCGACCCGCATCACCATTCCGGCGGATCAGAACAACACCAGCACGCGATTTTCAGCGCAGCCGCTCCTCACCTGTTTCACAGCGGCAAACACGACCACACAAATCGTTTACTCTGTGGCAGACCGCGGCAATACGCAAGCCGTAATTGATGCCGCGACCGGTACTTTATATGTGGACAAACCCGGCACAGTAGAAATCAAGGCCACGCTTACCGCAATGAACGCGGCATGGACAGCGGAAACCACAGCAACCATTCATGTATCCAAAGCATTGGTCACGCAGGAAACCTATCAAAAATGGGTGCTGCCCATCTGCGTCATATCGGCAATCTTGATTGCTGTCATTCTGCTGCTCCTGATTCGCCGGATGAATCGCTTTAAAAAAACCTAACGACCTCCCTTGCAAATACGGAAAAGGGATAGAATCGGCGATTTTGCTTGCCCACGGGATTGGTTATCGAAAGTCGCCGGAACAGTACACATATCATGTGCAGATTGCGGTCAACAGCAAATACATCGCTAGCGTTGCTGCGTTTGCATTTTCAACCGTGCGGCCAGTTTCCAACGGATAGTCGCCCGTAGAAATTGCCTTTAACGTATAAAAAGGGGCTGTTGCTCAACTTTCGTTTTGCAACAGCCCCTTTTGGGACGATAGAATATCGTAAAATCAATCAGCGTTTTTGCCGATGGTTTCCTTTTTGCTCAGATTGGTCGTGTTGGTTTCCCAAAGTTTATCAGCGGTTTCTTTCCACTCTTGGGAAATCTCGTCGCATTTTGCGGTGACTTCCGCAGCGCTCTCGTTATCCTGATACTGCGTAGAATGTGCGCCGGCTTGATCCACCATGCCGCGCAGTTTTTCCGGGTTATCCAGCAGAGGACACGGGCGCAGCAGATTCTCGTTGAAAGGCTGCCCTTTCTTATATTCCTGGAACAGCGGAGATTGAAGGGCTTCAATCAAACTCTGTTCCTTAATATTTGCGTTGGAGTAGTGGATGAACGCGCAGGGTTCCACATCGCCGTTGGCATTGATGTGGAGATATACGCGGCCACCGGCGATGCAGCCGTCCACATACTCGCCGTCATTCCAGAAGTCGAGCAGGAAAATGGGCTTGGTGCCGTTGTGTGCATCGGTGCCACGGAATTTGCGCAGCTGGTGGTACATGTACTCGCGCTGCTCCGGACGGGCAAGCAGATCAGTGACCGCGTCTTTGCCAATCGGCATGTATGTAAAGTACCAGCCGAAGGTGCAACCCTTTTCAATCATGAGATCAAGCCATTCCTCACTGCCGACCACATCGGTGTTTTTGCTGTGGTAGCAGGTGGAGAAACCAAAGATGATGCCATGGCGATGCAGGATGTCCATGGCCTTCATGACCGCTTGATAGGTGCCTTTGCCACGGCGCATATCGGTCTCGGCCTCAAAGCCTTCCACGCTGATGGCAAACGCAAAGTTTCCAAGGCGCTCGACCTCGGCGGCGAACTCTTCGTCGATCAATGTGGCGTTGGTAAAGGCGAGGAACATGCAATCGCTGTTTTCTTCGGCCAGCCGGAGCAGATCCTTTTTCCGAACCAGCGGTTCGCCGCCGGAGAATAGATACATGTAGATGCCCAGTTTCTTGCCCTGCTCAATCACGCTGGCAAGCTGCTCATAGGTCATGGAGATGCTGTTGGCATATTCCGCCGCCCAGCAACCGGTGCATTTGAGGTTGCACGCCGTGGTGGGGTCCATCAGGATGGCCCATGGCACGTTGCAGTCATATTTCGCTTTGCTTTTATCAATAATCGTATTGCCCACGATACCGGCGTTTACGATAAAGTTAGTCAAAAAGCTTTTCTGCGTATTTTTGTTCAGCTCGCTAAAATAGCGCTCAATCAACTTATACCAGTTGCTGTTCGGGTCCTCGGCAATCTCCCGGAACATGCCGACCATAGACGCGTAACTGGTCTTAGTCATCACTTTCTCAGCCCAGTTGATCATCTTGTTCAAGTTCTTCATCGGGTCCTTATCTACATATTTGTAGATTTCGTTTAGGACCAGTGTGCTGAGAATCTGTTTTGCGTTTAACATGGATTTTCCTCCCCAAAGCAACCCTTCGGCCTTACGCACGCCACCTTTAATACCCGTTTTTATATATGCCGAAAGCGGCAATTCCCGTATTTTCGGATGTGCTGGGTAAAAGATTGCATCTGTAGGTTACGGCATCCCGCAACCAAGTTATCAAGCGAATTATACTATCGTTCACAATGTATTGCAAGGGTTTCTCCCTGCTTTGTAATCAAATTTGTGAGATTGCACAGCAAACGCGCAAATATATCCGACGTAGTCGTGCCTGATTCCACTTTCATTACAATCATTTGAACGTAATTTTCCAATAGTTCGAATGCGCGGCAGATGTGTACAAGTATACGCTGTCCATTATCCAAATATGTATGTTTTGCAAATCTGGACAGGATTTTTTCAAATTGCAAATATCCCGCCGCTCAAGGTTGGTATAACCGGAACAACGCCTGTGTTCCCTCGTCGTCTAGCCCTTTGGCAGACAGTTTTTCATACAGCGATTTAGACAAGGCAAGCGCAGGCGTATGGAGATTCATTGCCTCGGCCTCCTCAAGCGCAATGCGCATATCCTTGAGAAAATGTTTGATGTAGAATCCGGGACTGTAATCTCCCTTTAAAATGCGGGGCGCATAGGCTGAAAGCTGCCAGCTTGCAGCCCCACCACCGCCAATGGAGCGCAAAACAGTTTCCGGATCGAGTCCTGCCCGTTTGGCATATGCAAGGGACTCGCAGACTCCCATAATGTTGGCCGCGATGGCAATCTGATTACACATCTTGGTGTGCTGGCCAGCACCCGCATCGCCCTGCCGCACAATGGTTTTCCCCATCGCTTTAAAAACAGGCAGCATGGTATCGTATACGGCTTGATCGCCGCCGACCATGATGCTCAAAGTGCCGTCGCGCGCGCCGACATCCCCGCCGGAAACCGGCGCGTCCAGCGCATTCAGCCCATGGGTTTTTGCCGTCTCATAAATCCGCTTGGCAAGCGAAGGCTTCGAGGTGGTCATGTCGATGACGGTGCTGCCTTTGCACGCGTTTTCCAGAATGCCCGTGGGCTCCAGATACACCTGCTCCACATCGCTGGGATAACCGACCATGGTGATGATGATATCCGTATTTCGGGCAAGCGCTGCTGGATTTTCCCGCCAAATGGCGCCTTGCGCAATCAAAGCCGCACATTTCGATTTTGTGCGGTTGTAAATGCTGAGGGGATAGCCGGCGTTCAACAAACGTGCGGCCATGCTGCCGCCCATCACGCCCAAGCCAATCCAGCCGATCCGGGGCTTTTGTACGGGTTCAGTGTTGGACACGTTGCAGGACTCCTTCCGTCGCAAAGTGAAAGCACCCGCTTTTTGTGTAGTTTTGGTATTGCGACCATTATAACACGTCTGTCTGATTTTTTCCAGTTCTGCCAGCGGAACGCCGGTTTATGCTTGCAGAAGATTCCGTTCCATCGCCTGTTCGATCATGCCCCCGCCCAGTACGGCGTCACCGTCATAAAAGACGGCCGCCTGCCCCGGTGTGACCGCGCGCTGCGGAGCGTCAAATTCCACACGCAGAGTGCCGCCCGGCTGTGTGTAAACCGTGGCGGGTACGGCGGGCGCATTGTAACGGATTTTCACCTCTACACGCGCGGCGTCCATGAGTGTGTTCGGCAGCAAACGGTTGAGGCCGCCCACCAGTGCGCCGTTGGCAAAAAGCATGTTGTTTTCCCCCACATGTACTTCCGCGCGTTCGGCATTGATGGAGAGTACATATAGTTTTTTATCGGAAAAAGAACCAAGCCCCTTATGCTGCCCGACAGTAAAGCGATAGACGCCGTCGTGCTGTCCGAGTATGTGCCCCGATTCATCCACAATGTTGCCAGGGCGAAGCAGATCGGCGCAGTTTTCACGCAAAAACCCCGCATATCCGCCTCGTCCGATAAAACAAAGGTCTTGGCTGTCCGCTTTTTGAAACGTAGGCAGTCCAAATTCTTTAGCAAGCGCGCGAATCTGCGGCTTTTCATAACCGCCGCAAGGGAACAGAATACGTCCCAACTGCATCTGTGTGAGCATATAGAGGACATACGTCTGGTCCTTGTGGGCGTCGGCGGCGCGAGTTAGGCGGAAAAACTCACCATCTCGTTGGATACGGGCATAATGCCCGGTGGCAATGTAATCCGCACAGAACTCATCTGCCTTGCGCAGCATGGCGGCAAACTTGACGTGTGCATTACAGGCGATGCACGGGTTTGGCGTGCGTCCATGCAGATATTCTGCGGTGAAATAGTCGATGACGCTGCGTTTAAAATCAGCCTGTGTGTTTAGAACATAATGCGGGATGCCCAGTACATTGCATACCGCGCGCGCGTCGTCCACATCGGTGACGGAGCAGCAGCTGCGCGCGCAAGGCGTTTCCTCTTCCGGCCAGACATTGAGCGTGATACCAATGACACTGGCTCCCTGTCGCTGAAGCAGCGCGGCGGTGACAGAACTGTCTACCCCTCCGCTCATGGCGGCAAGCACGGTTTTCCCAGCAAGTGGGAGAGCGGGATTCATGCGTTCAACATCCTTTCGAGACAGGTGCGGGCACGCAGACGGATGGATTCCTCCACCTCGACCTGCGTTTTGTTTTCCGCCAGTGCGCGGTGAACGCTCTGCAAAGTAGTCAGCTTCATGTTGGTACAGATGAGTCGGGGGGTCAGAAGGTAGAATTCTTTTGTGGGATTGTCCTTTTTTAACTTGTGCAGCACGCCCATCTCAGTGCCGATGAGGAAGCGTTTGGCATCGCTCCTGGTGCAAAAATCAATAATTTCACTGGTGCTTCCCGCGAAATCAGAAGCCGCCACAATTTCCGGTGAACATTCAGGATGGACAGCCACCGGTGCGTCGGGGTAAAGTGCCCGCGCGGCGTTCAGTTCGTCCATGGTCACACGGGCATGGGTGACACAGCAGCCGTTGAACAGCGTGAACTGCTTTTCGGGCACCTGTGCGGCTACATAACTTCCCAAGTTCTGGTCGGGTACAAAGATGACTTCCCTTTCCTTCAAACTGCGCACAATGCGCACTGCATTGGAGGAGGTACAGCAAATGTCACACTCCGCTTTTACTTCCACTGATGAGTTGATGTAACAGACTACCGCCGCGCCGGGGTGTTCCGCCTTGAGTCTGCGTACATCCTCCGGCGTGATGGAGTCGGCCATGGGGCAGCCCGCGTGCGCCTCGGGCAGCAGCACGGTTTTATCCGGGGAAAGAATTTTTGCACTTTCAGCCATGAACCGTACACCGCAGAACACAATGGTTTTTGCCTCGGACTGCGCGCAGATTTTGCTCAAATAGAACGAATCACCGACGTAATCGGCGATGTCCTGCACCTCGTCGACCTGATAGTTGTGTGCTACAATAACGGCGCCCCGTTCGGCTTTGAGACGCTTGATTTCCTGAGTCAGTTCCATATATCCAATTCCCTTTGTTTTGGTCCCTGCGCGGAAACCGGCATTCCTGACAGAAACCGGTATACGCAGTACAGAATCTTCATAATAAAGAAAACGATGTCTACGCAGTTATTATACCATGAAATTCGCTTTTTTCAATTCTGAAATGCAGGATGGGTGGATGAAATGGCACATCTGAAAAAACAGAACCGAAAAATGTCTGTCATGGCTCACTTTCCATAAAAATGCCCGTCCTTGCCGTGCAAACATTGCTAATGTATAAAATACCCGGTATAATAAAAGCCGACAAACTCGCGCGCGGATTTCCGCGGCGCGTCATCGCTGCAATCATTGCGAAGGGACTGTTTGAATGGATAACCTGCTTCTGTTGCTCAAGGCGGTGATCCTCGGCATTGTCGAGGGCATCACGGAATTTTTGCCCGTTTCCTCTACCGGCCATATGATTTTGGTTGGTGCTTTTTTGGGAACAGACAAAGGCGCTTACGCACAATTTTTCAAATTGTTTGAGATTTCTATCCAGTTTGGTGCGATTCTCGCAGTCGTGGTGCTGTACCGCAGACGAATCGTGGATGTGTTCCGCCATCTGGGGCGTGGGCAGTACGGATTGCGGTTGACTCTTGGAATCATTGCCGCGCTGGTGCCAACGGTGATCGTGGCAAAACTGCTTTACAAAAAGATTGGCGACTTGTTGATGATTCCACTCCCGGTCGCGCTGTCGCTGGTAGTCGGCGGTATCGCGCTCATCTACTGTGAGCGGGCTTTCAGTAAGAATCGGAAAATCAAACGGATGGAAGATGTTGGAGTCAAAGAAGGATTCGTTATTGGCCTTTTCCAATGTATTTCGTTTCTGTGGCCGGGCTTTTCACGCTCCGCTTCCACTATCATCGGTGGTTGGGTCATTGGCCTGACCACTGTTGCGGCGGCGGATTTTACATTCTTCCTTGCCATTCCTACCATGTTTGGCGCGACAGCATATTCTTTACTTGATGCAAAAATGCAGTTAACCGGCATTGAAATAGCCGCGCTGATCGTGGGATTTGTTGTGGCGTTTCTTGTGGCGTTGATTGTGGTTAAAAAGTTTATCGGATTCTTGAAACATAAGCCTCTCCGCGTGTTCGGCTATTACCGCATCATTGTGGGTGTGCTCATGCTGCTTTGTGTGGCGGTGGGTATTCTGCATTAAGCGTTTCGGTTAAAACGGTTTACATAAAAAACAGCCGAAGACCAGCAAAATTTTGCTGGTCTTCGGCTGTTTTTTACGGAGATTTTGCTGTACGGGAGGGATGCGGCGTGCGCCCACAAACCTGATGGCAGGCGGCATACAGGTACTGTTTTGCATTTTTAAGTCGAATTGTGTGGGTTTTGAGCCAACCCCCCTTTTTTACACAAGAGTAAATGATAGAATATATCATGGAATTTCCAATATTTATGACATTCTATAACCAACAAAATCTATTGACTTTACACGAAAAAGCCGGTATATTTAATAGAAATGTTACTTAATTGAAACTATTTTGTAACTAATACATTGCATGACAATCTTGTAACTTTGGCTGCCTGCATTAGGCAGCTATTTTTGACGGAAACAAAATAACTGCTGTGCAAAATGTTCCGGGGGTATCGGAGCAGCCAGCTGTATGGACGTAATGAAACTATCATGCGAATGAGGCGATAAAATGATCAATATCCTGCTGGCGGCGGCATCGAAAACAGAGCGGGAAACCATTCGGGCGCTCTTTTTAGAAATTCCGATGCAGGTAAAAGTGTATGAGGCGCAAAGTGAAGACGAGGCGCTGCAAGTTGCACGAACAGTGATGCTCTCACTGCTCGTGATTGACACAGAGTTGAAGGATGGTTCAGGACTGCATTGCGCCGCGGAGATCCGAAAGCTGCCACCGTATCAATTGACGTGGCTGATTGTTATCAGCCAATATGCGGATGCTATGCTTGATGCGTTTCGGCAGCTGCATTGTTACGAATTTCTCATCAAGCCATATGATGCGAACTTGTTGAAAAAAACCGGTTATCTGTTATTGAGCAAGGAAAGTACGCAGATGCCAAACAGACCGTTCCGCCTGTTTCACAACGGGCACGACAATTTCAAAGTATATGTGGACGAAATCATTTTTCTGGAAATCAATGCACGGGCGTGTACCATCCATACGGCCAAGCGCAACTACCTGCTCAGCCGGATGCCGCTCAAAGATGTGCTTCGATGCATTAACAGCCCGGATGTGATTCAAACCCATAAGTCATATGCCGCCAATATACGGCATATCCGCAAAATTGAGCGGTACTCCCTTACTTCATGGAACATTTATTTTGACCAATATGAAGAGATTGCGCTGTTAGGAAACAAATACAAAGAAAAAGTACTCCGGCTATTTGAAAATCGTGAGCAGGCAGAATAAGTTCTGTACAGATCGCCTACAACAGGATTAGATTTTGCAGCGTCCGGCGTTTTGTCGGACGCTGCTTTTTCATCTCTAAAAAATGTGATGCGGACAGCATGTATGTATGGGCAAAAATAGGCGAAAATGAAAGAGGAATCATGCAAATAGACGAGCACTTTTTTGCCAATGCGGTTTTTGAGCAAATCCGGCGATAAACCGGATAAACTAACTTTGACTTTCTTTGACCAATCTGCTATACTGGTTTCAAAGAAAAAAACAGGTGCCGTTTGCACCATGTGTAGGAGGAATGGATATGACAATGGAAGAATTCACCGTCAAGGCACAGGAAGCGATTTCCACGTCGCAGGAACTGGCTATCCGGCTGGGCAATCAGCAGGTGGACGGCGAACATCTGCACACCTCTCTGGTACAGCAAAAAGACGGTCTGATTCCCAAATTGTTGGGGTATATGAGCGTTCCGCTCGAACAATACCGCAAGGAGCTGGATGACCAGTTGGCAAAATTGCCGCGTGTGTCCGGCAGCGGCGCAGAGCAGACCTATCTGACCCGCCGGTACAGCACGTTGCTTTTACACGCACAAGATGAGTCCAAAAAATTCAAGGACGAATATACCGGTGTGGAGCATATCTTTATCGCATTACTTAAAGAAAAAGGGACACCGTCAGAAACGGTATTCCGCCATTTCGGCGTCACGCTGGAAAAATTTATGGAGGCACTGCAAAAAGTCCGCAGTAACCAGCGCATTGAATCGCAGGACCCCGAATCCACCTATGATTCCCTGAAAAAATATGGACGCGATTTGGTGGAGATGGCTAAGTCCGGTAAACTGGACCCGGTCATCGGGCGGGATGCGGAAATACGCCGTGCCATCCGCATCCTCTCCCGCCGTACCAAAAACAACCCGGTGCTGATTGGTGAGCCGGGCGTGGGCAAGACGGCAGTGGTCGAAGGGCTGGCACAGCGTATCCTAAAAGGCGACGTGCCGGAGGGACTGCGCGATAAGACGATTTTTGCGCTGGATCTCGGGGCGTTGATTGCGGGCGCGAAATTCCGTGGCGAGTTTGAGGAACGGCTGAAAGCCGTGCTGAAAGACGTAGAGAAATCCGATGGGCGTATCATCCTGTTCATCGACGAAATCCACACCATTGTAGGCGCGGGAAAGGCCGATGGCGCAATGGATGCGGGCAACCTGCTCAAACCAATGCTGGCGCGCGGAGAATTGCATTGTATCGGCGCGACCACCATGGACGAATATCACAAATACATTGAAAAAGATGCCGCGCTGGAACGGCGCTTTCAGCCGATTGTGGTCGATCAGCCATCAGTGGAGGATACCATTTCCATTCTGCGTGGACTAAAAGAAAAATTTGAAATCCACCATGGCGTACGCATCACCGACGGCGCACTGATTGCCTGCGCGGAGCTTTCCAGCAGGTATATCAGTGATCGGTTCTTGCCAGACAAGGCCATTGACCTGATGGATGAAGCCGCCGCCATGATCCGCACCGAAATTGACAGTATGCCAACCGAACTGGATGAACTTTCCCGGCGGATTATGCAGCTGGAAATTGAGCGGCAGGCACTGAAAAAAGAGGAGGATGCCGCCTCGCAGACACGGCTGGTCACGCTCGAAAAAGAGCTGGCCGTTCTCAAAGAAAAGGGCGACCGGATGAAAGCCCAATGGGAAATGGAGAAAAAGGATATTGGGCGTGAAAAAGAGCTGAAACAACAGATTGAGGGCGTGAAACGGGAAATTGAGGAAGCCGAACGGCGCTACGACCTTGAAAAATTGGCAGTTCTGAAAAACGGCAAACTACCCGAATTGCAAAAATCGTTGGAAGAAGAAAAGAAACGCGTTGAGGCATCTGGCGACCATCTGCTCAAAGAAGAAGTAACTGAGGAGGAAATTGCTGAAATCGTTGGCAAGTGGACGGGCATCCCGGTTACCAGACTGGTGGAAAACGAGCGGCAGAAACTCCTGCATCTGGGCGATACCCTGCACCATCGGGTAATCGGGCAGGAACAAGCCGTAGAGGCCGTATGTGACGCGGTCATCCGTGCGCGTTCGGGTCTGAAAGACCCCACCAAACCAATCGGTTCCTTCCTGTTTCTTGGCCCTACCGGCGTGGGCAAGACCGAGCTGGCCAAAGCATTATCTGAAGCACTGTTCGACAGTGAAAACAATGTGGTACGCATCGACATGTCGGAATATATGGAGAAATTCTCGGTCGCTCGGCTGATTGGGGCGCCTCCGGGCTATGTGGGCTATGAGGAAGGCGGACAGTTGACCGAAGCCGTGCGCCGCAAACCCTATTGCGTCATCTTATTTGACGAGATTGAAAAGGCGCATCCCGATGTGTTCAACATTCTGCTCCAGCTGCTGGATGACGGCCGCTTGACCGATAGCCAGGGGCGCACGGTAGACTTTAAAAACACCGTGGTCATCATGACATCCAACCTTGGCAGCCAATATTTGCTTGAAGGCATCGGACCGGACGGCGGCATCGCGCCCGAAGCGGAAGCTGCGGTGCAGAAAGAACTGCATTTGCATTTTAAACCGGAGTTTCTGAACCGCATTGACGAGACGGTTCTGTTTAAACCGTTGAGTGAGGCGGAAATTGTGCGCATTATTGATCTGGCATTGAGTGCCATCCAGAAGCGCATGGACGACCACCGCTGGACACTTGAAGTGACCGACGAAGCTAAAAAATATATGGCGGAGCAGTCGTATACACCTGCTTATGGTGCAAGACCGGTTAAGCGGTTTATGCAGAAATATGTAGAGACCGCCGTGGGCAAAAAGATCATCGCAGGCAATGTGCTGGACGGCGATATTATCCATATCGGCCTGCAAGATGGTAAGCTGGATATTTCGGTAGAGCATCCCGCTCCTGCACCGGATGAAAATCCGGACATGTAAATGGTGAAAAACACAATCAATGCCCCAATATAAGTTGAACATCTGTTCAACGCAAAATAAACGCCGCTGCGGTTCTGGACCGTATGCGGCGTTTCTGTGGTGGTGTGCATATCCTTTGGGTTAAAATCAAATCCTGATTTTCAAATCTTTTTATATTGGCAGCGGCCCGTGTACAGAAAGGATGTTTAGGTAAAAAAGGACAGACACCATTTTGATAATTCAATGGATTTATTATCGGCAGATCACCGCAAATTACATTCTACAATCATTTCTAGGATGGTGTTGTGGTTCACCTTCTGCACGGACAGGGCATATGCTGTTGGTGTAGCCTATTTTGAAAGGAGTAAACCACTGTGACAGATGATGCTTCGCGCGGAACCGGACGGCCACGTCCAGGCGACCCGCTTTTTCCGCCCGGAACCCCTTTGGCCATGGCCTATGTGCCGATGCAAAAACTGGAAAATGTTTATGAGCCGGGATATGCGCTCAAACGCGGCACGTTATATCCGGAACTGGATAAACCGTGGCAACCGGAGTTGGGGAGGCGTGCGAAATGAATGAGCAGATGACGTTGCTACAAAACATTGCCGCAATCGACTTTGCCATGCAGGAACTGCGCTTGTTTTTGGATACCCATCCCACAGATACAACTGGTATCGCGCTGTTTAATAAATACCAGCAAAAACATAGTGCGCTGGTGACGGAATACACTCGCTCGTATGGTCCGCTTGATTGGAACACACCAAACACCGGCAACACGTGGCAATGGGTAAAGAACCCATGGCCATGGGAAGCTATGGCAAATCCGGAGGTTTAAGTTTATGTGGAATTATCAGAAACGTTTACAATATCCGATTAAAATCAAGCAAACCAATCCCCAGCTGGCCAAAGTTATCATCAGCCAATATGGAGGGCCTGACCCCGTTTGATATAATGGCTTCCCTATGCCAAACCTTTACATCTTGACGAAATTGTATTTTTGTGATTCAGTATGATAGAAGGCAAAGAAGTGCTGCAATCGGCTTAAATTAAGGAATATGGCTTTTTTTAAATTTACCATAGATCTTTTTGTATGGCAACATATGTTTGTACAGGATTTATAAAAATAAGCCCACACAGACAGATTATCTGTGTGAGCTACAACCACCTTTGTTATTTTTTTATGCCATTTTCCAGCACAAGCGAAACTCGTGCACGCTCCAGACCTCTCTCTACGGCGTCCTCGATCTCTTGGTAGTCCTCGGCGGAGTATCCGGCCAAGGAGACAATAAGGGCTTCCAATTTTGTGATAGATTGTACTGTGTTCATAAGGAACTCCTTTCAAACTCTGTGTTTGACAAGGTAGCCCCATCTGATATAATTATAGAGATAGGGGCTTTCCCTGTCGGTGTGTGAAGCAGTCCGGTACTTTCGACGGGTACGGGCTGCTTCATTTTTGCTTCTGGGCTTTTTGATACATTTCTTCAATTCCTTGCCGGATTACTTCCGCTTTGGTAAGACCCAACACCTTACAGCAGCGCTCCAGTTTTTGAACATCACCTTCCGATAAACGTATCCTTGTACTTAAAGTTTTTGGGTTTTCTGTTGGCCGTCCTGTTCGTGGCATTAAAGTCCTCCTCTATTTTGTGGATACGTATATTATATATTATGTGGATACATATGTCAATATTATAATTGCTAAGGCAAAATTCCTTCCATAAACCATCGTCCTCCATCTTCCAACCACATAAATTTTTCTTTGCCGTAAATTCGAACTTTGTACCTCCAACCAACACCGCCGACTTTTGTTGATGCAGCCCTGCATCGATCAATTACTCGGTCAATTTCATACGATGTCCCGTCTTCCCATTGGAAAGATCGCGGCAGAACCATGCCGTTTGTAAAATGGTCGGCATTAACTTTCACGTATACCTTTCTCATAGCCATCACCTGCCAAAGTAGCCTACCGGGTGTACATCGTGAGTAAGCGGGTCAGACTCGCCGGTAATGTCTGCACGAAGGATAGACGCGCGCTTTACTGCATCGCACCCGAACCGTTCACGCAGCCGATCAACACAGCTTTCAATTTTTTCCCACTGTTCCTGTTTCTTCGCATCTGCAAAGAAATTGATTTGCAGGCCGCTTTCCATGCTGATCAGATCGCAGGCCCGCACTCCCAGCGCGCGCAAGGGGCGCGTAAACTTATATTTCGTTTGAAACAGCATCGTGGCGGCATCGACGAGAGGCATCACCGTGCAGGCTGGTTGTATCAGATGCATCTGGTACTCACACCAGTTCAAAAGGTCATCCCGTATGCTGATCTGAACGGTTTTGCTCCTAAAACCATTTTCTCGTAGGCGTCTTGCTACACTTTCTGATAGATTCAAAAATACTTGGCGTATTTCATCCGGGGTTTCTATATCCCTATGGGTAGTCATGCTGTTTCCTATACTCTTGATTATGTTTCGGCGGTCATATAATGCAACGGGTGTGGTGTCCAGCCCGTTCGCAAACGCATACAGATATCCACCCCATTTTCCAAATCGACGTTTCAGGAGTGAAAGCGGAGCCGTTGCAAGGTCGCCTATGGTGTTGATCCCGTACCCATGTAGTTTCTTAGTGGTAGCCGGGCCGACATAGAGGAGATCACTCGCGGGAAGCGGCCAGACTTTTTCTTTGAAGTTCTGGCGGGCAAACACTGTGGTGGCATCAGGCTTTTTGTAATCGGATCCCAGCTTTGCAAAAACCTTGTTCCATGACACTCCCACAGATGCCGTGATACCCAGCTCTTTGCGGATAAGCCGCCTTAATTCGTCCGCTACATGCTTGCCATCTCCAAACAGATCTTCCGTGCCTGTAAGATCCAGGTAGGCTAAGCACCCGACGCCTTGCCATGTTGCCATGGCAGGTTTCCGTGTACTCGCCCCCAAACCGTACGTACACCTCTCAATGTATACGGCTCTCCATCTATGCATCAGCTTTGAATCCTGTCGTAGCAGTCGTGGCAGACCGCAAGTGTTTTTCGGCGCATTCGAGTCATAAGCGCCTCCCACTCGAGGTTTTCCCTTAATTCGCTTAATTTCTTCACCTGATAGACTTTCAAGGTGTCATCCCGTTTTCCGCACAATTCGCATTTGCCTTTTAGAATACGAACAATTAGTTCTTTGGGGTGGAAATTGTACACGGAAACAGGCTTGGGAGAAATGTCTATTTGATTATCTCGGCTCAGTTTCTTTTTCTTGAAACCGTCATGATAAAATGGAATTTGCTTTTCTGTACCGGTGGATGTTACATATGGAACAGAGAATATCCCGTCTCTCCAATAGCGAAGTTTTGCTTTGACCATCGGGCACCGGTACTTACAGGCAAATGTTTTGTACATGCTGTATTCCATCACATAGCGGTATTTTGAAAGAACCGAGACATTGCACGCCAGCGCGTAATAGTTATACAATCCACGGATTTCAGCGTTGAACGTTCCCACGATTTCTACCGGCGCTCGATTTACGAAACTGCTCCTTGCCACCGGCATCCAGCGTTCTTTGCCGGTTTCATCCTTTTGTATCCACAAGATGTTCTTTTCCAGCAGGTTTTTGACCCATTTTTCTTTGGGAACATAAAGTTTTATGATGCCTGCGGTTCGCCGATATCTTGCTCCGTTTCTTCTGATGAATTCCGACGATGGCTTTGTCGTGGTGACGTCATAGCCAAGAAATCTTGCCTTTCCCGTGGTGTGTGTGATTAATGTCTTTTCCAGAGACAGTTCCAGCTTCAGATGTTCCGAAAGAAACGTTTTAATGTTCTCTTTAATTCTTTCCGCATCCATTTTACTTCCGATAACACCAATAAGGAAATCATCTGCGTAACGGCAATACGTTATCCTGCGATAGGATTCATCCATGGGATTCATAGAGGGAAGCGCTGCCCATGCCTGACGTTTTGCTTCCAGCTTTGCCTGCGCATAGGAGCGATCTTCCTCCGATAACGTATTCCATTTCTTCTCGACCGACTTTTTGAATTCGTACCATCGTGCTTTTCTTCTGGAGTATTCGAGGTTGTCTGCCCGTTTTTGACCTGTGTCGAAATGCTGTTTGTATTCCTGCATATACACGTCCAGTTCGTTCATGTATATATTGGCCAGTATTGGGCTGATGATGGAGCCTTGGGCGGCGCCAGAGTATGTCTCGTGGTATCGCCAGTTTTCCATATAACCTGCACGGAGAAATTTCCATATCAGGGCTATGAAGTGCTCATCCCGGATTTTCCTGCGAAGGATTTGGATTAACACATGCTGGTCGATATTGTCAAAACACCCCTTGATGTCGCCTTCTACAAACCATTTGATTCCCGTGTAAGTGCGCTGAATCTGGTCGAGCGCTGTGTGACAGCTTCTGCCCGGCCGGAACCCATGGGAGCATTTTGAAAATGTAGGCTCGTAGATGCCCTCCAGAATCATTTTGACGACTTCTTGAATCAGTTTGTCGTCCGCCGATGGAATGCCAAGCGGCCTGACTTTTCCGTTTGCTTTCGGAATGTATTGCCGATGAACTGGGTTTGGTCGGTAGCTGTGGTCTTTGAGCATTTTGATAATATGGTAAATACGTTCCATGCCCATGCCGTCCAACGTTTGCCCGTCGATGCCTCTGGTCATACTTCCACTGTTGTTGTAGATGTTCTGGTATGCAATCAGGTAAAAGTTGGGATTATACAAGTTCCTGTATAATCTCTCAAATAGGTAGCCTTTGACTGCGGTTTTGGTTTGTAAGCTGTTTAACACCTCAACCGGACTTCTCAATGCCTCACGCATCCTTCCTGTTATCGGTATCAAGCATAGACTGTCCCCCTTCGCCATGTACCGTGCTTTCCACGGCTCCGACTACTATTGGAACTCCGTTGCCATGTCGAATATTCAGGGACTTTTCCCATAGCACAGAAGTGCGTTTCGATTTAGGCAATCCCCGTTTAGCACAGGAACAGACACTGCACCCACGTTGTCGGATATGACGTTCGCCGTTTTACCGCTTATGGCGGCGACCGGTCAGGGACACATGTGAGTAACTTTGTGGCTTAAGTCCCCACCCTTGACCGCATAGCGTTTCAATCAACTTTCGCTATGGTTGACGATAGAACTCCTCCGGCTATCATTCAAGCAGTTTAGCTTTTATCCTCGTACGCGATTTTCATCTCAGTCGCTCAGTCGCTTCCTGTTGATTGGAAGACTTGCGCCTTTTCCAGCGTGCTGTTGTCGCCATTGGGTTTCCCCATCCGGTTAAGCTGGACGGTGATAAGCAACTGTGTCTCGCTTAGCGCCTTGCAATCAGCGCGTTCTGTTCCTGCCCACGTTCCGTTTTCGGAACTTACGGGCGCACCCAGCACTCATCTAACCCAAACGGCTCTATACGGTCGGTAAACCGCTTGTAAATATCATGCGCCAGATTAGAAAAGTGGATATACCGATCATAGTGTGCTGGGACGACGACAAGCCCAGGGCACTTTTTTCTTGCTTCCCAAAGACCCTCTCCGGTCTTAACGCCGTAACGCTTGGCCAGCGGGTTTTTCGTCAAAACGATACCATGACGTTGCAATTCATCCCCACCGACAACCACTGGCTTATTACGGATAGACGGGTCATACAGGCATTCCACGTTGGCGTAGTAGTGATTCATGTCTATATGCAATATAGTGCGTTCCATAGCACATTTCCACCTCAATAATACCGCTGGATGGCGACCACATGGCCCAGAATTTCCACATGGTCAACGATGATTGGTTTCATGGTGGTATTCTCCGGCTGAAGCCTGAAATGGCCGTCTTCGTTGTAAAAGGTTTTGACGGTGGCTTCGCCGTCGATCATGGCTGCAACGATCTGCCCATTCTCGGCGTCCGGACGCTGCTCCACGATCACAATGTCCCCATTTTTGATTCCTGCCTCGATCATCGAATCGCCTCTAACGCGCAGGGCAAACATTGTTTTATCACGGCCGGGGGTCTTTGGCAGATAGGCCACGTAGCCGTCCAGCTCCTGGATAGCCTCGATGGGGACGCCGGCGGCAATCGTACCCAGCACCGGTACCATCTGCACTTCGGTGGAAACTGTCGCACCCGCAGGCAGATATTTTCCTCCGACATTGATAAGCAGCCCGTCCTCCGCGAGCTGCCAAATTTGTCTTTGGACAGCCGAACGTGAGGACATCCCGACCGCTTGTGCAACCTGTGCCAATGACGGCGCATATCCGTTGTTTCGATAAAATTCATTGATATAGTAATAAATTTCTTCTTTGTGATTGCGCGGCATCTTATTTCACCTCCATGGAGGTACAATGTACCCTGCTTACATTATAGGCACTGCACATCAATTTGTAAACAGGTAATTATTCCCCGACATAGACAAGCGAATTTTAACAGATACTAAGCGTGAGGTGATTTTTATGCCCGTTGCGCATAAGTCTGTAATATCGTTTGGACTGGTGGCCATCCCTGTTGCTATGTATACGGCCACACAAGACAACGACATACACTTTAACCAATTGCACAAAGAAGATAACTCCCGCATCCGATATAAAAAAGTGTGTGCTCACTGCGGCAAAGAACTAACCACGGCCGATATCGTCAAAGGATATGAGTATGACAAAGACAAATTTGTAGTTGTGTCCGATGATGAAGTGGAAAAAATCAAATCTGACAAAGAAAAATCCATCCAAATCTTGCACTTTGCGCAACTCAATCAGATATCGCCGGTCTATTACGAAAAGACTTATCAGACCGTGCCGGAACCTGGCGGGGAAAAGGCGTTTGAACTACTTCGTCAGGCACTGATGGAGCAGCAGAAAATTGCAATTGGAAAGACGGTTTTTGGCACCAAAGACACACTCATGGCAATCATACCGCGCGATGACGGCATGTTAATCGCCATGATGTATTATGAGGACGACATTAAAGCGCTGCCCAAAGGTTATGATAGACCGCAGGTAGCCTCACAAGAGTTGGAAATGGCAAAAACTCTTATCAACTCAATGGACACGCCATTTAACCCGGCTGAATATAAAGATGAGTATCAAGGTAAATTGCGCCAGCTGATTGAAACGAAGATTGCCGGTAAAGAGGTGGTGGTCCCGCAGACCGAGCAGCAGGGTAATGTTATCAATCTTATGGACGCATTAAAAGCCAGTGTGGATCAGCAAAACGCAGGGAAAGGTACCGGGCGCAAAACCTCCCGTAAAAAAGGCGCATAGCAAAATGGATATCTTCGATCAGAAAAGCATTCATCCCATGCTTATTGCCGAGCAACAGAAGCCATTTGACAGTCCAGACTATATTTACGAGCTGAAACTGGACGGGGAACGTGTGCTTGTATATCTGGACAAAGACTCCACTGTATTGCAAAATAAACGTGGTATTATTTTAAATACGCGGTATCCGGAACTCTGTGAGCTGCATAAGGCCGCAAAAGTAAAATGTATCCTCGATGGTGAGTTGATCGTGATGGTCGATGGGAAGCCAAAATTTTCAGAGATTCAGCGCCGATCGCTCCTATCCAACCGAATGCGGATTGAACTGGCGTCAAAGCAGCACCCGGCCAGCTTTACCGCTTACGATGTCCTCTATTGCAAAAATGAACCGGTCATGGATAGACCTCTCATGGAGCGAAAAAGACTACTTCAAACGGCTTTTCGCGAAAACGGAACGCTGGCACTTTCTCGTTTTATTGCGGGGAAAGGTATCGCACTTTATGATCTTGCGGCAAAGCAAGGGCTGGAAGGTGTTGTCGCCAAGCGCAAGGACAGCTTATATTACCCCGGCAAGCGCACGAAGGATTGGATCAAATTCAAAAATCTTTTGGATGAGGATTTCGTAGTATGCGGATACGTTGAGAAGTCCGCCAATGTGGTCAGCGTCATCCTGGGTCAGTATAACCAGGTAGGCAAGCTGATTGACAAAGGACACGTTACGCTCGGGGTATCGCGGGAGGATTTTGCAAGAATAGCGAGCCTGCCACACTCAAATGCATACTTTGTTTCAAAATCGAACGAAAACGCAGTTTGGGTGGATATTAAACTGGTCTGCACTGTAAAGTACATGGAGAAAACCCCAAGCGGAGGGCTGAGACAGCCGGTATTTAAGGGGCTAAGGGATGATAAAGTGCCGGAAGAATGTATAGAATAGCTTATAAAAGCCCTGCTCAATATATTTATGATAAACGGGAACCGGTTCCCGTTTTAGTTACTCCCATCCAATAGCCTTTGCATCGAAAAATCTATGTAGTCCTGCATATCGTAAGTCGGTGCATGGGCCTCCCCGCCGCTGCCCTGCCGGGCCATTTTGTCAAACCCGGCACTTTGGGCAGCGTTGAGTATTGCCCGCTGCACGTACAGTTCCGGCAAGGGGATGTCTCCTTTTTGCCTCTGCCGGTAAACACGGTCAAGCAGAGAATCCAGCGTCTGCGGCGTCAGTGCGCCGAAGGCCTCCCGGATAGTCTTAGGCGATATCTGCTCTTTGCCGATACGTCTGGTGTGCCACAGGTCGGTCATGAGGGCCTTTAGCCGCTGCACGGCCTCTTGGTGCCGCAGCTGCTCAAACCCAATCCCGGTAAAAAAAGAATCCAATTCGCCCGATTCATCCTCCGTCATGGTCTCTGTTTCTAAACCGGATGTGGGGGGGCACGAAGGGGAAGATATCTCTGGAGTAGTCTCTGTCGTAATCTTTGTTATAGTCTCTGCTATTGTTGCGACACCGTGACGCTCCGAAGCGTCAATTTGTCTTTTCGTCGCGCCAATCTGTCTACCCGAACCGCCAATTTGTCCTTTCGTTTTGACAATTTGTCTGCTGGGCAAGTCGGCTAATTCGTTTACGCTGTCTTCCGAGCTGGACATCTGTGCCTGTGCAGGGAAAAATTTTGCATACCCTTCCAGTGCGTAACCGGCCTCATCCAGTGCTACCATTACTGCAATAAAATTCACGCGATATTGGTATTTATGGTCGTAACGGTCTTTAGGGTTCCGGCGACGCAAGAGGAATTTCTTGGTGACCAGACTTTCCAATTTCCGATTTATGGTACGGGTACTGTCCTGACTCATAATTTCATCCTTTAGCTGATCCGCAGACTTGTATATCCAGCCATGAAGGAGTAGGCTCTCAGCAGTATCGTTTTCTCTTGTTTGTTTCACATTTTCAAAAATGAACTGATCAAAATCCCTGACCTTTTCGCTCCAATATATCAATTGATTCAAAATTACAGATTCCATCATATCTCCCGTGATTACTATGTATTCTTCTTTGATGACAGCCCTTTTTAAGTGGCGTGGTTCAAAATTTGGCATGTTACACTCTCCTACATATTACCATAAAATTATGACTTTTAACCTATGGATAAAAAAAGGGAGGCGGTTTCCCGCCTCCCCAAGTGAAAGAATAAACAAATTTTAACCGTTCCAGTTCTGGAAGTCCGTAGTGTCGTTCCACATGCGATTGAATTGCGCTTCGTACTGCTGCGAGATTGATACGTTGTTGAGGATCACCAGATTTTCGTCGTTTTCGGACTGCGCGCTTTTGGTATAGTTAAAGCTGCCTGACGTCGTTACGCTGTCATCGATGATGGACACTTTCCAGTGCATAATGCCTGAATGGCTATTGACTTTGACCGGGATACCAGCAGCCTTCACGATATTCAGCACTTTTTTCTGCGAGCTACTGCCGGCGCTATCTCGATCAGAAATTAGACGCACGGTCACACCGCGCTTTTTTGCCGCGGCGATGGAATCAGCAATCTTGGCATCGGTAAAACTGTAAATGGCCACATCCAGCGTTTTCTTGGCGGTGCCCAACTCGCTGATCAGCTGGCCCTCCGCGTCTTGACCGGCACGCGGAAAGTATACGGATATGTCGCCGCCTTCGGCCGAAGCAAAGGAAACTGGCGTGGATGAGACAAACGTGGGTGCATTCGATATATTGCTGCATCCGGCCAGCAGGCCGACAGGCAGTGCTACAGCGGCCAACAGAGCGATTGCCTTTTTCATAACATTTTTACTCCTTTGAATCAGAAAGATTATCGACATAGACTTCAAGTAATTCGGCCTGTTCCATATTCAGTTGACCGGATTCTTGATACTTTGAAATTATAGTATATAAAGCGTTTACGTTACGCTTCTCGACGGCATGTCCGAATTTCCCGTGCGTCAGAATATCGATGTTATTCAAGACGCTCTGAAGCTTGGAATCAATGCTGATTACCTTATGGCCGCCATTGGCATCGGCTGCGGCCGGCGGCACATTGTCATCACTGGGTAAAGGAGTAGCGTCTTCTTTGGGTGCTGTGACGGGTTTAAACGGATAAAGGAGATCCCGCAGCGGGGCTTTGTTCTCTGGCAGAGTAATCTGCTCAATTGGTGTGATCGGGAGCTTATACGCATAAAACGGCGTGATTTGTGAAAATATCGGATAGCAACGCTGCCGGACGACGACCATGTCACCAAAGGGCATACGGGGAAGTTCTTCCGGCATTTTCAAGGGACGGGATTTATAATGGCTCATGCGGTGCTGATCGACCAGGTCGCCGGTTTCTGAATTATATGTTTTGTATTCCTTGGTGCCGTTGCCAAGCAGTTGCGACACGTATTTGTTGGTGTTGACATCCATACTGTTAAGGTATACCCAGTTGCCGCAGTTGCCCTGAATGGCCATGGCATTGAGGCGGCCATATCGCTCCTCCAACTGAGACAGGGACTGCACATAGAGGTCAAACATCATATTGTGACCGAGGGCTGTTGTAATCTTTGTACTAAATCCTGTTATCTGCGGCATATTGCCAAATTCATTGCAGATGTTTCGCACACGCCGTTTCAAACGCTTTCCAGGGCATCTACGGGCGATTTCCACCAGTTCGGAGTATGCCTGTGCCATCATAAGCGCTGCCAAAGGATAGCGCGTCGTGCGCCCTTCAGGTACGATGATAAACAGAGCATGAGGTTTATCCGGATTTGCAAGTTCTGCAAAGTCCACATCGTTTCCACTGGTCAGGCGGGCAATACCGGTGTCGGCAAAAATATCAAGATTTGTGGCCAGAGTTGAGAAAATAGAAGAACGCATCTCACCATCAGCAAAGTTACTGGGTGCATACGCGAGCTTTGCGGGGTGGCCAACCGGTAATTGAGCAAATAGATTGTCCAAAGCGTTCACTTTCTGTTTACCAATACGAATCGTCGCGCTGCCATATTCCAGGAAAAAATTGAGGACACTGTACATGTTGACGAGTTCCAGTTGGCCACGCTTGTAACCGTCTTCGAGCATATAGATGATGATAGCGGTGAGCAGAGCCCGGGCACTGTTTGGCCAGACCGGATCGGACTGTGGATTGTCTGTAAGGATCTGTGCCAGTTCTTTGACCAGTTCAATTGATCCCGAATAGTCCTCGTCTCCGCTTTTTGCCTCTTCCAGATATTTTTTCTTGATAGTGAAAAGGAGATCGCGTTTCGAACTGCGTTTAGGATCGGCCAAATTGACAACATCCACAGCATAGCCATTGCTATGTAAAAACATATAACAGTTTTCAAGATCCTCACCCTTTAAATCGAACACCAGAAAGGATTCCTGATTGTGGCTCTGGCTGGCCAAACGGATGGTGTTCAGAATGATAAGCATGTCTTTACCGCTGCGGGTCGTGCCGATGATGAGTGTATTGACCGCCTGCTTGTCCACAAAATAAAAAAATTCGCTCTCTGCCAACAATATCCCCGCGACTTTGGCGTGGGCTATGCCACTTTTAGGTACCGGTTGAAGATAACGCTTGATTTCTTTATTTGTTGCCCAGCGCTGGCTTCCTTCCAGATCCGGTTCCTGTCCCGGCAGTCTGCGTAAAATATGGTCGCTCACCCTCCAGACCAGTTTCCTCCCTCGCAGCATGACAAGCAAAGTTGCAAATAGCCACGGGAGATACCATGGAAAACGTGGAACCGGGGCAAACAAGTAGCTGGATTTGAACGAAAACATTGGAGAAACGTTAGTATTTGATTTGACGGCTCTGATGACCGCCGGCAGCGAACCAATTAGAAGAACAATGTAGTGAAGCGCAACGTTGATCAACATTGCTGTAAGGCACATCAGAAAGCAGGTTATGCCCAAAGCGATTAAGGCAAAATACAGCTTGGATTTTTTGTTCAAGATTATCGCCTCCTGCTGGATCTGGGGCTCATCCCGCGCCCCAGGCCGTTTTGCTTGTTTACGGTATATTCATCCAGCATGGACTTGATTGCTTTAGATGCGGAGATGTCCTGTATAAAGCGCTTACCATCGCTGAGTTCCGGGTCGGCGCCAGCTTTGAGCAGCTGCCTTGTCATCTTTGCGTCACCGCGTTCCACTGCCCGGAACAGCGGGGTCTTGCGATTCTCATTGATAGCGTCCACATACGCACCCTTTTTGAGCAGGGCTGCCACGCTTTTATCGGCGCCATGCTCAACAGCGTAATGCAGCGGAGTGGCGCCGGCAATTAGTTTATTGGCGTCCTCCTTATGGCCAATGAGCATCCGGGACACTTTTTCACCATCATTGGTTTGCACCGCATCCAAAAGTGCATGTGAAAGATCCATTTCGCGGCCGACATCGGTCAAAGGTGCCGCAAATTTCAGTTTTAGATCATGAAGTTCTTCTGGAGAGAGGCTTGTATACGAGCCATCCGGATTTGTATGGACAAAGACGATGGGGCCTGCCGTCAATTCTCCGGATACCACGCGATTAAATGCGTCGTAGCCATCATAATTGGGTGGTTTGCAAATACAGGAAACTCCGGTTTTATACCCAATTTCCATATAAGGGCCGCCGACCGCTTTATGCAGGCTATCTGCGCTCAAGCCCATTTGCTTTTCTGCCGGCGGCTGCTCCGGCAAACAAAGCAGCACTGTTGCCAGCTCTTCTTCCATTACGATTTCCGGCATGAAAATGGAGCCATCTTTCGACGGCTCCGAAGTGTTGGACGCGGTCAGCTCAAACTCTGAACCATCTCCCGGATAATCTGCTCTTCCGCCTGATTCCGGATTTCCCGCATCCGTTGCTCGCGAAGATCCAAATCCTCCGGAAGCTGCTCTTTTGACATCAGATCCTCTATCATCTGCGGCAGTTTCTGATTGGCTGTTTCCTCTGCCCGGTGCATCTTGCCCATCAGCTCGCCTTCGACCAGCAGCATCGTAAAGTTCCACTTGTTCTCCAGCTTCAGCTGTTTGAAGATTTTCTTCCCGAGATTCCCCAGCGGACAGTCGTCCCTCGGATCGTTCGAGATTTGAATTTCTGGAGATAGAAAACGCCCGTGTTTGGTATAATTCAGTTTCATAGATCAAATTCTCCTTTGCATCTGCATCAAGCCGTTGTACGTAGTGTTCAACTCGTGTCAGCACTGCGCGTGCCATATCGGTGGAGACCACGCCAAATAGTGTGGCGGAATACACATCGTTAAAATCACGGATGTATCGAAATTTCCCGGTTGCGGGAAGGCTGTGCGTGGGAAAGCCACAACGGTTTCCAACCAGGTAACGGATATTGCGTTCTAGCATGGGGCGAAAGGATTTCTGTAGAACCGCTACTTTTTCGGGATTATACTCACGATCCCGTAGCGCTCTGAGAAAAGAATCTTCGGCAAAGGCACCGTAATTCTGTACATTCTTTGCAATCATGTCCCGGAGATAGCGTTCAACCGAGTCGGCCGGCTCGGATCGATGCCGGTTGATGGCACTCAAATAGCTGCGTTGTGTGTCTTCATCCAGCCGCCAGCGTTCGGGAACCGGTTCCCCGTTCGTTTGCTTTACATCGAAAAATTTTGCCGCATGGATCTCATCACCGCTTGTTGTATCAAAGGCAAAGAGTTCTTTTGAATTATCAAGAACATCCCGCCCCATTGCCTTCCATTGTTCTTCAGTGGCCAACAACGTGACCTTTGGGCTCTGGCCATAGAGCAGCACCATGTTCTCAAACGACATCGGATAGACCTGATCGCAAAACTTTAAAAACCGTTTCCAGCGATCGGGGTAGGATGTGATGTGCCTCAAGGTATCCTTGTAGATATAGTGTAGCTGTTTTTTTCGGTTCATACAATCCCTCGATTCATTTTCGTTTACAGGCTCCTGCCTTTTTCCTGACTCCGTTCAAGAGATTGTGTCTTTTCTCTTTCCAGTTCCATTTCACGGTCAAATTCACGCTTTAGCTGGGCGACGCGGCGGTTGTAGTCATTTGTGAGCCTTCGTACCGCGGACAATGCTTTTGCCGGTATGATGCTGGCCTGCCGCTGTGCTTGATGGCGGCTTTTCGGTCGGTTGATATAATCAATTGCCTTTTTCGCGTACTCATTGCCCTGGGCGGCGGATTTGCGGAACCACTCAAGCGCCCGCCCCTGTTTTCCTTCCGACAGATTGTGTCGGCCTAAAGCATACTGCGCGAACGGGTTGTTCTGCGTAGCGGAAGCCTCAAGGAATTCAAGTCCCTTCGGCACGTCCTTTGGCACCTCCTTTCCATCAAGATAAAACACACCGAGAGAATACTGTGCATACTGGTTCCCCTGCGCTGCGGAGGCATCCAGATGCCCCACTGCCTTGCCAACATCCTTTGGAAGATCCTCGCCGGTGAGGTACAGGCGGCCAAGCGCATATTGCGCGAATTGGTTCCCCTGTGCTGCGGAGGCATCCAGATACCCTACGGCTTTGCCGACATCTTTTGGAAGATCCTCGCCGGTGAGGTACAGGCGGCCAAGCGCGTATTGTGCATACTGGTTGCCCTGTGCTGCGGAGGCATCCAGGTAGCCTACGGCCTTGCCAACGTCTTTTGAAAAATCCTCGCCGGTGAGGTACAGACGGCCGAGGGCGTATTGGGCGGATTCGTGCCCCTTGCCGGCAGCCAAATCCAAATAAGCGACTGCCGCTTTTACGTTTTTTTGGCATCCCTCGCCGACAAGCAACATCATACCGAGCCGATATTCTATTGCTGGAACTGGTTCTTCTTTTTCCCCCTTCCGGTATGCCTCAAATGCTTTTTGGAAGTACCTCTGGGCGGCCTGTTCGTCTTTTTCGGTGCCAATACCGTCCCGACTCATTTGTCCCGTGGTATAGGCTGCATGGGGATGATCGTTGTCGGCGGCAGATTTGATAAGCCGGAACGCCTGCTTTTCATCTTTTGCAACGACATCGCCCTTCAGATACATTTTCCCGAGCATGTACTGTGCGGAGGGGTGCTCCTTGCCGGCAGCCAAATCCAAATAAGCGACTGCCTGTGCAGAATTTTGATTGCAGCCTTCTCCGGACAGCAGCATGGTGGCCAGCCGATATTCCAGATTAGCATCCGGTGTTTCATTTTCCGCCGCAGTGAAACTTTGGAACGCCACGGTAAAATATTTGTCGGCCTGCTCCGTGCTATTTTCGGTGCCTATACCGTCCCGGTACATCTTTGCGGCGGTATAGGCGGCATAAGGGTTGGTATCAGCAATGGATCTAAAGCAGATCAGCGCGGCTTTGTGGTTTTGCTTGATGACCTTGCCATCCGCCAACAATTTGCCGAGAGTGTATCTCGCATATGGGTTTTGCTGGACAGCGGATTTTTTCAGCCACATGATGGCCTGCTTTACCTTCGCAGTGTCTTGGCTGGTCAAATAGATTCGCGCAAGTGCGTATTGTGCGTTTGGATTTTTGAGTTTTGCGGACTTTTCATAGTACCGGACGGCGGCAACCATATCCTTTGACGTGCCGGTACCTGTCTCCAGCATTTTGCCAAGCCGGTATTGGATTTTATCATCCGGGTTGGCTTTTTCAATCGCGGCAAAACCGGCGAATGCCTGTTCAAAGCAGTGCTCGCTTTCGGCAACGTCCGGAACCGTTCCAATCCCATCATGATACATTTTACCGAGTTCATACGCGGCAAAGGCGTTGTCTTTTTCGGCTGAGGCACCGTAAAGCTCAAATGCCCGCGCGAAATCCTGCTCCACACCCTGGCCACGGTAGTACATCCCGCCGAGAGAGTACTGTGCAAACTGGTTGCCCTGATCGGCAGATTTTTCAAACCATTCGGCGGCAATCACGTCGTTAGGTTCTGTGCCCTGCCCGAAACGATACATTTTACCGATGCGATACTGTATGTAGGCATCATGGCCGATCTCCTCGACCGCCAGTAGAGCAGCAAGACCATCGGCATAATATTTCATGGCCATGTCTGGATCGGGATCAATGCCGAGGCCCCGATCATAAATTCTGCCAACGTCGCACATGGCAAACGCATTGCCTTTTGCTGCTTCTTCTTTGAGCAGTTCAAGCGCGGCGGAAAAATCCTGTTCAACTTTTTTTGATCCATATAGGTAAGCTCTCGCGGCCTTGTATTCGTCTGTCCAAAAGATATTTGCGCCCTGTTTGAGATAATCTGCCGCCTTTTTGGCATCGGCTGGCGTGCCGATACCGTCACGGTACATCTTACCAAGCATATACGTTGCCGGCCGATCACCAAGTTCGGCAGCGCGCCGCATATAGGTAAAAGCTGTTTCATTGTCACCGGCGGACAGGTAGGACTGGCCGAGTGTACTTGCTGCTTTACCGTGGCCTTTATCCGCAGCCATTTCCAGACATCGAATGCCTTCATCAAAATTTGAGATTGTCGAGTTGATAAGCTTTTGTCCGAGCAGATACATAGACTGTGTATGGCCGAGGTATGCTGCTTCGCGAAGATAGTCCTGATATTTTTGGTCGTCTTGTGGGACACCGTTGCCTTTTTCATACATCATGGCTACACGGTAGTTGGCGTAAGCATTGCCGTCCTCAGCTTGCTCCAAGAAGCCCTGAAAGGCTTTATAAAAATACTCGTCTGCGTGAAATCCATTTTGCTCTGTGCCAATGCCGTCGCGAAACAATTCTGCCAGTTTGCATTGTGCAGCCGGGTTGCCGCGGTCAGCCGAATCTTTGATGATTTTAAAAGCGAGCGCGGGATCTTTCTCAACACCTCGGCCTTTTAAAGCGCGCATTCCAAGATCGTATTGCGCTTTGGCGTCACCGTGTTCCGCGCGGGTTAAGAGTCGGTCAATATCGTCGAGAATTTCTGCCGGTGGATCTGGAGCATAACCCAAGTCGGGCGGCCCGTCAGGTTCAGGCGGCATGTCCATTTCATCCGGCAAAGGTGGATTTTCCGGCATTTCTCTTTTTCCCCCTTCTGGTCGGCCTGCCTGCCCGGTTTTGCCCCCTGGCGGGGAAGGGCGGGCGTGAGTTATAAGATCCGCTTCCTCATCCACAAGGGGCGGCGATGAGGCTGGTAAATCATCCGTTTCCCTTTTTCCCCCTTCTGGTCCGCCGGGCAGGCCGTTTTCGCGCCCTTCTTCAAGGGCCATATCGCGTTTCAGTTCTTTGGCTTCCGCAAGCAGCTGGTTCCCCGCCCGGGCGTAGAAGTCGGCCAGTTTGTTGTCCACCATATCCTGCGATCGGTCACTATGTTTCCCATGGCCATATACATCCAGCACGTCCTGCCGGTACTCTTCTAACAGCCCCATCGCGTCGGCGTATTTTGCGGCCAGTTCCGGGTTACTGCGGATGATAGTATCGACGCATTGGTTGATTTTAGACCGATAGAGAGCCATGCTGGGGCGGTTATACTGCCAGGAACAATCGGCGGGGAGCAGACGCGCCAGGGCGGTCAGCTCATTACCGGCCTCCAATGCCGCAGTGCCGATTTCATGGGGCAGCTCCTTATGCAGGTAATCCGATAGTTGTATGATTTTTTCGTCCCCCATAAGCATGTTGGCCACGCGGGATTTCATTTTGTCAATAGCCTTTTCCGGCAGCATGTCACGAAGAGATTTAGTCTTTTCAATTTCCGCAATGGCGATATGAACATGAATGTTATCCGTGTTGGTGTGGATAGCGCCTGTCCATATGGCATTGCGCTCGTCAAGGTGGCTGTTGGCGATGAGATCGGACACTGCAAGGCGGGTCATATTCTTGATGTCGTGCAAGCCATCTACGGACGAAAAGTCAACGCCATGGGCGCGGAGGTAATCGTTGTCGAAGGAAATAACCGTCTGGTACAAGCAGGAGTCAGCAGCCTGCGCCGCGTTGAACATTTCGGAATAGTCGCGTTTGTCCCGATCCTCAAGCAGATCCATATTTGCATCAAAGAGGCCGTCTGTTTTTTCGTTGTTACCCATATATCCGCCGACATCACGCAGAGGATTGCTGTCATGATAAAGCGTATCGTCCAGATGTTTTTCCTCGTCGAACGCTTCTGGTCTGCCCATATAACCGACAGCATAATCACTATATGAACCCTTGGCGTTTTTTGCTTGGACAAAACGATGGACGGTAACGACACCGGGGGTATCTCTCATCTTGTATCACCCTCTAATTCAAAAAATGCGCAAAAAAAGAAAGCCCCCAACGGGGACTTTCAAGATGATTCTATTCAGCAGTTATTGTTTGGGGAGGTTCAGTTGATCTTTGAGTGCGTCCTGTAATATGCCGGAAAAGTTCAGGTGCTTTTCCTCTGCCATTGTGTTGAGCCATGACGGAATTGTAAGTGTTTTTTTGACCGCTTTCGTATCATGCCGACGTGTGTAAGCAAGTTGATCAAATTCAACCAGCACGACAAAATCGTCCTTTTCGTGTTTGATGTTTTGTGGGGAAGATGCAATAGGCGCAGTCGTACCGTTTTCCAGCATGTCCGTGATGCACAGCCCGATTGCGTCCGTAATCATTTCGTAGGCCTCCTCAAGGCTGTCACCTTCAGATACGCACCCACCAATATCCGGAACCGTTACGGAATAGCCTACATCTTCCGGATGAAAAATTGCAGGATAAAAAAGTTTGGACATAATGCCCTCCTATCTTGGAACAAATTATTTAAGGCCAGCCTGTTTTAATATACTATTTTCAGTACCGGGTTTAAGGGGCTTATTATGATAGGGAACAGTCGTCTGCTTACCCGTTTCGGGGTTACGGTACATTCGGTGTGAGCCATTTGACCGGACATACTCAAACCCATTCTGCTGTAAATATTTTATCATTTCTTTCGGTGTTCTCGGCATGGGTAAGCCCCCTTTTTCTATAATTTATTATAGCACGTATTACACGTATTGTCAAGATATACATTTGCCTTTTAACCCACTTTCGTTCGGTTGCCATCCGGCTCTCATTAGGACGATTTTGGTGGGTTTTTTAGCTTTTTAAAATTGGCCTTGCGACGGCGGTGTTCCTCAAACTCATACCCTTTTTCAATCCACGGGTGCGGATCGTCATCAACAGAACGGAAATTTTCGGCGGTCGCGCCTGTTTCAAACTGGTGATAAAAGCTATTTGTTGCATCAAGGAGTATAGCTAACTTTTGGTCCATTGCTTTTTCTCTTAAGTCCATTCGGTGCAGTCTCTCATCCATTTGCAATTCGCCTTTCTGCCGGGCATATTCCTGCCTAATCAAATAGCTAATATACTTTCCCTGCGTCATTCCTTCGCGTGCCGCTAACTCGGGTAAAATGCGGTCAGCTTCGTCCTCCAAAATAAAGTGCTTTCTTGGCATTTTATTTTCCTCCAAGATTCCGGCTCACAGCCTATTTTCGGGGTTTGTGGTGATTTTCAGAAAGAGCATAAGGGGCTACGCCCGTGAAACCTGCAAATCCTGTCAGTGACAGGATTTGTTCGCGTTCGTGAGAGTGTGGATTGTGGGTAGCGCGTGGGTAGAAGAAATACCATTTATTAGGAGGATTTTGGCTATTTCCGGGGGTTCAACCCACACGCGACCCACGGTTTTGAGAGTGTGGCCACACACGACCCACAGTTATAATTCCTCGTTTTCGTCCTCGTTTGGCACAGTTTCATTCCTCAATACCGCCCAAATAGAGTTTAAAAGATCCACGCATTTATGGACGGTTTCAAGCATTAGATTGAGGGCATCCCCGCGCCATTTTGCTTCCTTTTGTACGGCATCTTCAGATAAAATACGGATCGTATCCGGCATAAATTTCAGAAAGGCTTCGTCTTGATAGAGCAGAAACCGATCCATTACGTCGCTCACCAATGCACTGCGATTTGGGTATTCGTGGGTTTGCTTTAGATAGTGATCCATCTTTGCAATGAGAAGCGGAGATATCATTGTAAGGTGCAGATCGGCCATTACATGTCACCTCTCGTTTTCGTTTATTTGGCTATCGCCTATGCCCCTTTTTAGGGGGCATTTCGACCGGTTGCCGTCCGGTTCTCATCGGGGCGACGTGGTGGAAATTATGGTGTGGGATTTTCGTCTCTGTTATATGCGGTGGATGATGAGGGACGGGCAGTAGCGGAAGGTGTTTCGGAAATATCTGGGCGAGAAGCTGGTGTTACGACGGATGGTTGTGCGCTTTTTAGGGCGGCTTCTTTTTCCTTTAGAAGCCGCCCCTCTTTGGCTAAATTTGCGAGCAATTCCATATTCTCATGGACATATGCGTCGACAAATTCAGTCAGCACATCTTCCCACGTTGTTCCCAGTGCAATGGCAATTTCACTTGCTGATTTAAAAACTCCATGTGGAATATTGCTGTCTTTACTGCGGTTTTTGGGCATTGCGCTTCAACTCCTTTTTAGATGGCTTTTGTACAGATTTTCGGTGCGTATTCAGTGCCGATCCATAAGCTCCTGCAACGAACAACAACACGATCATAATGATGTATACCGCTTGCATTATGACTCCTTTTTATCCGCAGCATTTTTGACTATGTGAATTTTTCGATAGTCAATATGTACCTCAGCCGTTATAGGCTGCTCTTTCTGTTGTACGGTTGAATCCGTGCCAAATATGTCTTGGCTTGAATCGCCTGTTGGCGTTTCGGATGAGGGAGATGCATAGCTTTGTGGAACGACAACCTCAACCGTAACATAATAAAAATCCGCTGGAATTTTTTCTATGCTCAACGTCTGTAAGTTTGGTTTGTCCATCACGGGATTTAGCTGAAACGGCAACTTTTTGCCGAGGCTTTTGTCGCCCAAATAGACCGCAACTTTAAATGGGCCGTCAGTAGCAAGTTGCGCTTTTTCCAGCACATTGACTGTCATCGTCCCTGCCGTTTTATCAAACGATGCGTCTTGAAAACGTATCATCCAGTCCCCCAAAGTAAGCACTTGATCATAGTTCAGATTTTTGAGCGAACGATCATCTGGCAGCCAGAACTTTGAGGAAAAAAAGAACCCGCATACGATTATGATTACAACGAATAGGACACCGTATATCCGGCCTTTTGATTGCAAGATTACACCCCCTACAGCAATTTTATGGATATGTATAAGACCCTTGTGTATACAACAGTGCTTCTGCCACACGCCGCCGGTACAGACCAGGCGAATAGGTGGTGCCTGCGTAAGAGATTTTTTCAAAATCTGTTGTAATAACATTGGGTGGCGCGCCGGTTTTGACTGCTTGTGTAAGGCTCAAACTGTTCCATGCGTTGCCTCCAATATTATAAGCGAGGCTGATCAGCGCATCCATTTGATTCTGGTTTAAGACAATGCCATGAAATTCTTTTTGGACGGAAGAACAGTATCCACCGCTGCTCAAGTCCTGTATAAGAAGCTGCTCCGCCGTGCCGCCCGGGCCTGTTGTAAGCGGGGAGGTAAAGCCGGCGGGAAGCGGCCCTGTGTGACCGTATCCGATGGTCATATTGCCATAGCCGTCATCGTACCAGTTGGAATAGGCGCCTTCCCATTGCTCAATAAAAGCAAGTCCCATTTTGCTAATTGGCAGATTGGTCACTTGTCCGGGTATGTACATTGCACCGCTTGTGGTAGACGCGGTTGTCTCGGACGAGGACGCATGGGGGATTGATACTGCTGCGACTATAGCCACGAATAATCCCAGAATCAAAATGAAAATGACTGGTATGGTGGCGATGAGCAGTTTCCATTTGAGCTTGGATGCGATTCCATAGAGAATAGAACCCATGTTAGCGACCCCCGCCAAAGTAGGCAAGATAGTCATCCGGCAGCGTTAACGTGCATCGGATTTTTGCTCCCGCACCGATGGAAATCAGTTTTTCACCTTTCTCATACAATGCGGTGGACTCAATCTCACTGTCGGTAAACTGCGGGAACAATTCTTTCAAGATTGGGAAGTTGCTTTGATCCTGTTGCATCAGCACTTTATACTGGATAAGACCAAAAATATTGCGGATCTTATCCAGATTTTCTTTGTAGCCGGACGGCGCAAAATCACGTGGCTGCTGAGATGCCAGCCAGATTGCCGCATCGTATTTTCGGTCTCGCCTGGTCATATCGTCACACAAAGCAAGGCCCTCGGTATTTTTCGTATTGAGCACCTTGTGTGCCTCATCAAAAATCAGGATGCATTCATGGATGTCCTCGTTGCGTCGCCTCATATTGCGTATGCGGTTCTTATAAACCTCGCTCCACATCAGGGACATCGTGTGCATGATGTAGGCGTTTGATATGTTTTCCTCAAGGCCGTTTAGGGATGACATGTCAAATACGACCAGTTGTTCATTGGCTATGTCAAATGCGGAATGGTGATCAAAATAAGGGGCATAAATGCCATCGCGCTGATAGGGCTTTATTTTAGCCAAGAGGCGCTCCAATACGTTGCGGCGGTGTTCACTGACAGATGCCTTATAATTCATTCTGCCATCTGTTCCGGTCTCGTAAAGAGCATCGAAAATGGTGTCATACAGATCGTGTATGACCGGGAAGTCCTCGTGTGCCAAACTGATCAATGGGGTGGTTTTGGTTATATGGAACTTTAAAAATGTGCGCATGAGCATGTCGCGAAGTTCATCAAAATGCTCATCTTCCAGTTCCGAAAAAAGCTGTTGAAAGTTTTTGAGGAGACGGGACATTTCATAGGTGTAATTTTCCGCAATAACGCTTGTCTCATCCGCTGCTATCGTTACCGTTTTAGAACTTTCTTCCTCAATTTTTTTGGAAAACATCTGATGAAGCTCCAGAAAATTGACGTATCCGGTAGGATCTGCGGGCTGCACAACTCGTCCGCCATTGACGACCGCAAACTCCAACATTTCGCCTTCCACATCGTAAGCCAGCACTTTATCCCCCAGCGCAAGGCGGATCTGCGCATGGTACTTGAGTTCGGTACTTTTCCCAGCTCCCTTTTGCCCAATGAAAACAATATCGGAGCTTTTGCGTTGGCTGGTACGCCTGCTTGTATCAAGGAGTACTAAACCACCAGTCTTTGTTTCGCCCCATACCCACCCATGCGGATCGGTAAAAGACTGGAAGTAATAAGGAAATTGCTGCTTTAGTGTGCCCAAGATCGGAATTGGTTGACGAATTGTATTGGCTGTGGTTTGCATTCCCCTGTATTCCGCTAATATCTCAAATGATGGGACAAAACCGTACATACCATAGGTTTTTAAGTTATCCCTCAAATGATTTACTTTGGCATCCAGATCCTTGATCGTTTTTGCGTACACCCAAAAGCGTAAAGATATATAGGCAATATCCTCCGAGGTGAGCTGGAGATCTTTGTGAAGTGCAAGCAAATCATTCAAATCGTAGGAATCGTTTCGATTGTCACTGGAATGACGGTTGACAAAGACACGTGTGTCAAGCTCATTGATACTGCTCTCCAGTTCTTCCATGGCCTGAGATTTTTGAGCGACTTCTAAATCCATCGTTACGGTTACCCCAGGCGCGTTAAAGAGACTTGTAAATGCCAAATCCTGTATCCTCGTTGGAAATTTATTGACCAAAAAAACAGTCATATAGCAATTGCCGGATTTTAAATAATTCTCTGATTGCGTAATGCCGGAAGGCAATATCTGTTTAATAAACTGGATATCTTCTTCCGTTTGATCAGAACTTTGGTTGTCTGTTCCGGGCATAAATAAATGGAGTTTATCCCGAAGGTTGCTCCTTAACGTCTGTTGCAGATCCATATTGTTCCTCCCCTCCCTGTAAGAGTGCTTTATAAATTGTAATAAAATCCTCTATGGTGCAGACTTCGACCGAAGCGCCTGAGCGCTGCAACTGTCCTGCGTATCTGCCCAGTTCATCATCCACCTCTTGTGTTGAATCCCCATAAGCAATGATGCAGGATCGCCTTTCCACACCTTTCTCCATCCAATAATTGATTACATTTTTCTGTCGTGCGAGAATGTTTTTGAAATTATTACTCGTTTGTGTCTGTTCGTGCAGGCTCAACCAGGCAAGCTGCCGAGAATAATCCGGATGACGGGCAATAAAGATGTTTTTACTGCATCCTTTGCTGAGCAGGACAGCGTCACCGTAAGAGATCATACAAAGCTGCCTGTCGGCCCCATTGTAGTTGTAAATGTCGATACCGGAGATTAGGAGTCCGCCAGCATAGCGAATTTTCTCCCCAAATTTTACGGCCAGATATTTGTTGCCCACGATATGCTTAAACTGACAGGCTTCTGTTACAAAATGCTGTTCGGTATTGGTCATTGCAGTGCAAACCCCTTTCTCAACGCGATTGGCGAAGATTTTGGTGTATTGGAAAGATTGCCTCGGGTGTGCCTTTTTTCCTCAAACGCACACCCGAGGATAGAAAGGAGCCGCTTTGGGGACTTCCAATAAAAAATCCATAAAACCAGGCACTGCCAAGTCGGACGCGTTGGATTGGTCGGGGCGGGCCGCTGTAAAATGACGTAAAGAATAAAACTGACAATAAAAAATGGAACATGTAAGTAGGCATGTACATATTGGTTGCTCAAAGACATGGCCAGCATCATGACCATGACACATCCCATTAGCCACTGGATGCTTTGGCCGGCAACAACCTTGACTTTGAGCTTTGTTGATCTTGGTATGATTCCCATAAGCCTCACTGCCTTTCATCTTTTTTCGGCCAAAACGTGCGTTTGGGTTTCTGCTTTTCAACGGCATCTGTTGCCTTCTGCCAACCGTGTGGTATATCGCTTTGCTGTGTCGATGCACCTGATGACGATGGAGCTGCTGTACTGGGGCCTGCATGTGGCTGTGTAGTAGAACCAGAAGCGCCAAAACCGGAGGACGGCGATGGTGTTGCGCCAGACGTGCCGGAACCGGAAAAAGGCGGTGGTGTTGCGCCAGACGTGCCGGAACCGGAAGGAGACGGTGGTGTTGCGCCAGACGTGCCGGAACCGGAAGGAGACGGTGGTGTTGCACCGGACGCGCTGGAACCGGAAGGAGACGGTGCTGTTGCGCCGGACGTGCTGGAACTGGTCGATGAAGGGGTTACATTGAGGTTGGAGGACGTAGCTGCGGCCTCTGAAATGCTGGAAGCACTTTCTTCAGTAGGTGGGATCGCAGGCGCGGAAACGTCGAAGTCTGATGGAGGCGTCACATTCTCAGAAGAATCATCACTAAAAGAAGATGCTGGTTCTTCTGAAAAATTTGAAGGTGATGAGCTATCATTTGCAGTTGCCTCAAAAGCCTGCGAAAGTGGCGTATCCTTAGAAGAAGTTGAATTTGGAGATGGTGTTCCATCAGACGAAGAGGAAGCGGGAGATGTTGTTTTTGCTTCGCCCTTTGCATCTGACGCTTTTGGCTTTTTTCCCGTCATAAAGCCTAATGTCTTTGCGGCATTCGAGACACCGCTTTGCCCGCCAAAAAAGCCTTTACCGCCTTTGGACAGGCTATTATTGAAATCGGCTGCATTGGAAAAATCACCGCTGGATTTGGCTGTTCTTCCTGCCGCAAATGCATCTTTAATACCTGGTAATGCAGAAATACCTCCGGCGGTTCCAGCTACAGCATTGACTGCGCCGCCGGCCATGTGTCCGGCGCCTTTTACTGCGCCTGCGACCGCTTTGGCTCCCATCATACCGGCGATGGCTGTTTGTGCAGCATTTTGCAAACCTGCGTCAACACCCAACAGCCGCATAACAATATCAGGACCCTCAATGCAGCCCCATCCGCATCCGCCGAGTAGAAGAATGCGTGGGAGAATACCTGCTACATTTATGTTGATCCACTGGCTGGCGTCAATAAAAATTTTGAAGACAACCATAGTGAGTATCAGCATGATGTAAAGACCAACCAAATTGTTAAGAAATTTTTTGGTACGCGTCCCTTCGTTAATATCCGAGGCGAATACGACACTGGCAATTACTTTATGGAAAAGGATATCAAAGGCGACTTTTGCTATTTTAAAACCAGATAAGGCCATCGCTACGATCATGATGATCAAACTTGCCGCCGGAAGCAAAAAAGAACAATCATACGCGTAGAGACGTTGGGCACCGAGACCAAAAAAACCGTCTCCTAACGGTTCACCAATTAATTTGTACCCGGACTGGGCGTTGCCTGTGACATGGTCTACCTTATATCCCCACGGATCACCTGATGGAAGGCGGGCATTGATATCCATGCCATATGGGCTGATATCACCTTTATCGGTGCTTAAGTATTTCAAGGATTTTGTACTCCCTGAAGATGCGATATCAACGATATACCCCTTGAGCATCGTTTCACCCACATTACCGTTTTCAGACAGCTGACCAGACAAATCACTGATTCCCGCACTTTGCAAATTGTCAAGCTGTGTAAAGATAAAGGGAATGGCCATCACAAGCAAAACGGCAAAAAACAAATGTTGAAAAGTATGATTGTTCTTGCCCCAGACAATAAAATAGATCCCTGCTGCGACCAGCGAAACGCTTAACACGCTCCATCCGACTGAAGACATTTGCGTGGTAAAGGTATTGACAATAGGAATATTGGCTACAAGGTTTGTTCCCAATACGGTATTGACCGCTTGCCCCAAAGCATCCAAAACTTGCGCCAGAGCACACAGAATGATGTATCCAAACCATCTCAATATATCCATTCCAGGGGTAGCGATGTTGATATGGCCATGTAAAAAAGAAAGCCCCTTGTATACCTCCTGCAAACAATTTCACCTCTTTCGTTTTAAAGTAGCCCAAATTCGGACTGCTTACCTGAAAAACAGCCTCAAGCCTACAGGCGCAATAAATGCGGAGGTGCTAAAAGACGATACGATCTGTGTTGCAAACATGATGACACCCAGCCCCATCAAAATATAGGCCAGCCATTTTTTACCTTTTGCGGCACCTTCCTGTCCGGTCATCAAAAGGATACCAGCCACGATCATGAAAACAATGCCCAAAGGAACCCCGAGCTGTTTCAAAAGCGTTTGAACATTGTTAATCCACTGAATAAGATTTTGCATATAAATCCTCCTGTTTCATTACTGGCCTCAGCCACGTATGGTGTTTGTACGTATTATAAAAAGCAGTGCGTCATTGAAATCCTTGCCTTGTGGCGGAACAATTCGTGTTGCATCGTACCCCTTGCGGGTGTATTCGGCAATCAAACGATCCTCCGCAACTTGACCATGGTTTTCCGGTGTTCCGTCCGGCAGCTTACCATCCACATCATTGTCCAGGCAGAACACGATATGGTGGATATAGGGGTGGAAGCGCAGAAACTCTTTTAGACGGTTGTCAGCCAGACAGAAAAGGCAGATATAGTTGTCCTCCTTCCACAAATGCGCATCTTCCCTTAAAATCCGGATGGATATGTACGACAACATGTCGATAGGAGCCTCGAACACATATACCCGATTGGATTTACCAACATGGGAAAATCCATACCGCTTATCCGAGCTTTCAACATCCCATCGATCATGTCTGCGCTTACCATCTGTTCCCGCTTTGGGTAGATAGGTGTTTGTGCTACGCTTGTGAGCATGGCACGGGATACCCTTATCATCGAAGCCCAAAAACACAGCATCGTGATATTTGGCACCCTCATACAAGGCCCCAGCTTTTATGAAGTGATTAATCACGGGCGGTAGAATGCCACGATGTTTGTGGAGATAGGCAAAGCAGCGCCGGTTATCCGGTGCTGGGGGCGGTAAAGCAAACGGTTTATCTGGGGGCGGGCTGGTGTTAGAAGCCTTGGTTTGCTTTAGAGGGATGTCCGGGGCGATTTGCAACAATTCAGAAACGGCAGAGACGAACGTCATTTTTTCTATCCGTTCCAAATAGTCGATGGCATTTTTTCCGTTGATGCTCCGCGAGTTCCAGCTCCACAGATTAGATTCTGGATTTACCACAAAGCTATCATGCTCTTTCATGCGGAAATACTTGCCGTCTTTGATCATTTCAACGCCCTTGCGCTGAAGGTATTCGAGCAAGCTGATGTTTTTGGCTTTCTGTACGGTTTCTTTTGAAAACGGCTGCATGGTATCACCTCCCTTCACCCTACTGGTAATAAAAAACCGGCGAGCACGAAGCTCACCGGTTTAAAATAAAATCTTACTATATATCGGCTTTACGACACTGCTGTAAACGTCAGCTGTATGTTGCCCGTATCTCCAGCAGCACTTGGCCATCGCAGGCTGCCGAGCTGCCCTACCAGCTTGATATGCCCGGTACCTCCCGGAGAAAGCACTCCCAAGACGGTTGAAGCCCCGCCTGCCAGCTGCACGCTCTTGTTGTCAATCTCCGACCAGGTTGTGTTTCCGGATGCCGATTCTTCTATTTGAGCGCCGAGAGTAAAGCCGTTGGTACCGGAAAGCGCGGACGTAAGACTTTGCAATGTAACCTGCGCGCCTACATGGGTGTTGTTGTTGGTCAGCGTGATCTCTCCGCCCGAAGTAGGGTTGACGGTATTATTAGGATCGACCGTATAGGACGTGCTGGATGAGTAGGATACGGACACAGACCGGTCAATGTTAGACACTGTGACCGGGTAGGTGCAGGTATTGCCGGCGTTATCCGTCAACGTAAAATTATAAGTGCCGTTGCCCGTGGCTGTGTAGCTGCATGTGTTGCCGGTTACGACCGTGCCGCCCGGCGCTGTGATGGACTTGACGCCGCTTTGCGCATCCGTGGCCGTGACGTTGATCGTTACGTTGCCAGTTGTCCATGCTGTGGTGGATGAATTGTAACTGCCAGTTGGTGGTGTAGTGTCTCCTGCATAGGGATCATAGTTGGATACCGTGTAGGTGCGCACGAGTTCGTTTCCACTTGCATCTTTGGCAAACACCGAAACCACACCATTCTGTGCTACACTGAATGAATTCCCGGAAAATGATGTGCCATTTCCTGCATCAAAATAGCTGGCAGTTTGCGTCCCATATGCCCACTTTTTTATTACGACCCCGGAAGATAAATCTGAGCCATTCGGAATTTTTGTGATGTGCAAACCACTCAAATAAATATCTTGCGCGCCAGTTGCGGCACTATATGTAAAATTATTAAGATACCCACTTATAAGATTCGTATTTAACTTTTCTATAATGTAACCAAAGTGCCAGCTGTCATCCTTGATTGTGCTCGATGTCCTCTCCAAAATCGAGTTTGAAACACCCTGCCATGAAGCAGTATGAATACCACCATTCGTTACAGCGGAATTAGTTGAGTCACTGCTTTTATACCAATAAGAGCATAAAATACTATCTCCATTTTCAAAATCCTGCCCAGTACTGAGATAATAAAAACTATGAGCGAGCGAATCATCCTGATAGGTAATATGTGTTACAGATGATTCCGGCGCAGAAGAATCAGATACTGTAGATTGCGTTGGAGTTCCAGCAGATAATGAAATTCTTTGATTATCAACATCATTTGCAGTCCAAGCCATTACATTTACTGTCGGTGTAGTAGATGCAACAGTCGAAACCTGTGTTACGCCAAGACGAAGTGCTCCCTGCGTATTGTTTACCTCAATCGGTAGCGTCTTTTCGTACCCCGCACTATCTTTTGCATAGATCGTATAATGTCCAGCAGATGGAAGTGATACTGAAGTACCTGTGAACGAAGTTCCAGACCCGCCTTCAAAATAGGACAATGACTGATTCCCGGATGCGTACTTCTCAGTAGCAATAGAATTTTTCAAAACATCGTTATACGTCAGGGATACACTTACCGCCGTACTGGATAATAAATTATAGGCGTAGGTTACATCAATCGGAGAAACATACGTTGTCGCAGACGTATATGCCACGATAGTCCCATCGTTTAAAACCCGTGAGATGTCTGTCGTATACCATCCATAATAGTTGTTATGCTCTGTAATATTTACTTTGCAATTCCAAGCATAAGTATATTGGGTAGTATTGCTTATAGCAACTATATTAGTTGGTGACGTTTCATTGTATGTTTTTGCGTTTGAACTACCTTCTGCAGCACTATATGTGGTAAAACGCAGATAATAATCCGGTATTGATGAAGAATTATGATTAGCACCACCAATTGTATACCCCGTAGAATCTGATGCGGCGATTGTATTACATGCTGTACTTTCTCCGACATAGGTATCCGCCAGAACAGGATTGATACTACCAAATACCAAAGTGAAAATTAAAGCGAAGACAACTCTAACAGAAATCTTTCTTTTCATTTTCTTCCCCTTTCGTAGTCATAGGCGATATATAAAGCCAAAAGGCAAATCAACAAAATAAACGGCTGGTTTCCCAGCCGCCCAGCGGTTTATACGAATGATGTAGCGTTACGACAGGGAAACACTGAAAACTGCGGCGCCGGTGGGTGTTTGCGTGGTGCTGATTGCGCGGCCAAAGTTTGCGGACAGAGCAAGATTGCCGGTCGCACCAGATGCAAGAGAGCCAATAGTGACAGCCGAATGGGATGCCGCCCAATCGGTGCTACTGTTGTACCCGGTGCTCCAACCGGTGCTGGTAGCGCCTACGCCGAGCGCAATGTATTTTGCGCTATCGGATGCACCAAGGCTGTCCCATGTTTCATCAGTCGGCAGCTTGTCCGTAAAAGTGCCGGAGCTGTCGGCGGTCAGAGACTGTACACCGATGGTCACGGGTACGACCGTGTTATTGGTCACGGCAAGCGTGGGTGCGGTAAAGGTGTCGCTGTCGGGATTGATCGTGTAAGCCACGCTATTGGGGACGGTTACGCTGATGGTGGTCGGGTTGATCGTGCCAGTGATCGGCACACTTGCAGACGTGCTGCCCGTTCCGGTCGCCGTTTGGGTGGTCGCGGCGGATGCGGGCAGCGCTGCGCCCGCGATCAGCGCTGCGGCCATAGCTGCGGCTGCGATTTTTCCGCCGAAGTGTCGGCGGAAGTGGTTGATGATGGACATATAAGTCCCTCCTGAAAAATATTTATTTATCATCCGGTCATGCCGGTTGATAGCGAGATGATATTAAATCGCTGTACTTCTATTGAATATCCAGCGTCAGGTTTTGAACGAACAGCGGCGTAACCTCGGCGTACTGCCCATCCACTACTTTATAGCTGTGCATCTCAGCGCAGATGATCCTGGTCTGCCCGGATAAAGGTGCGTCCCAAACAATCTTGTTAAAATGCTGCCCTGGCCCGATGATCTGAGACTCGCCCAGCCGGGTAGTTTTGGTGTCGGTCATGACCTTTTTCATGGTGCCGTCAGCCTGCTTTTCATAACTTGTTGCGACTTCGGCCTCATAAAATACTGCCTGTTGGTACTCTGCGAGATTGTAGTTGACGGTCGCGCTCCACTGCCCGGTGGTGCTTCCGGTAGTGCCATACACCACCGTGGATGGTGTGTAAGACGTTCTGTCTGCGGTCGCTGGCACTTGGGATGCGACTACGGTACTGTCTCCGAAACCTGCCGCAGTATCCGGACCGGAGCCGATAGGTGATTTTTTGCTGGATACAGATGATGTCGGTCCCTTCTTTCCTGCCGCGTTCTGCGATGTAAAAATGGCTAATACCGCGTTGCGGAAACTCGGGACAAATGCAATACCGGCGGCAAAGACCGTCGTGGGGATAAATATGGTCAGCAGTAAAACTGCCCACCGATGTTTCTTTTTACCACTCTTTTTTGTTGGTTCAGTCAAGATTTGATCTCCTTTCACAATTTCACATTTGGATTTTTGGAAAGATCAGGTGATGTAAGGGCAAAATTGCTTAAAAATCACAATCATAAGCGCGGTCACACTCATTGCAACCAACATTTTTCCGGTTACGTTAGTAATTGAATCAGTGCTTATAAAAATCGAAGCTGCAAGTGAAATCAAGCATAAGATGTACGGGATTAGAGAGCCTGGAATGGTAAAATGAGCATGAGGTCTCGCTGCGGCAAGCGCAATTGCAGCTCCCGGAAAACCTATAAACAGAACAAATACAAATATGAGTACGAGAAAGGGCGCGGCAAAAGAAGCAATCCTCTTTAATTTTTGCCTGGGGGTCAAATAGTACACCAGTTTGCCTTTTCGGTTGAAGGTATATGTGCCAAAGGCGCTTCCCGTCCGATACTCTTCATATTGAATTAAAAAATGGCCGTGCTCTTTTTTTGCCTTAAAACTGTTGTTTTCCCACGTGAAATTCGTCCACACATTTTGCAATGGTAAAGTGTTCAGAAAATTTTCAAATTCTCTTGAAACCAGAAGCGTTTCTTCGCTGCTTTCCCGTGCCATGCGTTGTAAGGTCATAATGATCCCTCCCGTTTAAAGCCTGTTTTCACTTTCACCCTATAGATAGCAAAAGCGCCGGGCTTTTACACCCGGCGCTTTGAATATTGACGAATCAACCACATAGCTTATGTGCTTATTTGAACACACGTACATACCAATCTTGCGGCAACGCACCCTTGAGCTGCTTTTGCACCCGGCGCTTAAATGTTGACGAATATGTGAGATAGTTCTATAATATAAGTAGACACAGGGCATACCACGAAACGGTTAGCCCAACGTAGGTTGAAGTAGCCGAATCCTTGGCTGGGGGCGGCTACTTCGTTTTATCTTTCAGTAAATACATGAGAATCAAAATAAGAATGATTGCTGCTATGTACTCCATCAAGACCACCCCCTCTCAAGGGAGTGGCTAACCGCCCGCGTCTGTCCTGTGTCTGAATAAAGTATACAGATTTGCGCCTATTGTGTCAACGTCGGCACGATGGGCGCTTTTGCTTGTTATTTGAACACACGTACATACCAATCTTGCGGCAACGCGCCCTTGATCTGCATGGTGTCAGTGGCGTCGTCGCCAAGCATTCCAGCAGGCGTCCATGCCTGTGATATGGTGGCCTGTGCTGTGTACGGGCCGTCCGGGAACCAGACGGGCGTATAGTGTACAGGGAGGTTAAGGACACTGTATTTGTTGGGTCGGAGCGTAAAATTGCCGCTTCCGTTGTTTTGGAACAGCCGGAAGTAACCATTTGACCAATAGTTGAACTCCGGGTATCGGCCCTCAGTGAGCTGCGCAAGCGTGGTACTGTCGGTTTTGATCTGGGAACCGGTTCCCGACGTGACGGAAACGTTGCCGGTGGCCGTCTCATTGATACCGTAGCCACTTTTCATCGTCCACACGCCATTGCTATCCTGCGTGGCCGTTTCAATGCGTGATTGGCCATCCTCGCCCATTTCCGGCGTAATTTTCAGCGCCGCGCTTAGATTGGCCGTAAATGTTTCCTTCTGGAATGCGCCGCCGGTATACGTCCATTCATTCCATGTCAGAGAGGGGAAATAGCCGGAAGAAGCGGGTGTTTGTATGCTAAAATATGGTGGGGCTTTATCATATAGCTTCGGCTGTGGCGGCGTGGATTCTGTAGGCGCATTGATGATCCACTTGAGGGTACTTGTCCAACCCGATTGCGCGGGAACGCTGGGACTGGCAGCGGTGGCCGTGAGCGTATACGTGCCGGGTGTGGACGGCGTGTGCCAGCGAAACCATATGAGGTTTTTATCGTTACCGGGGACAACCACGCCTTTTGTCTGTGTGATATAAGTACTGCCGTCCGAGGCGCTTACCGTAAGCTTCAGCGTAACGGAATCGCTCGGAAGGACGGCAACGGGACTGTTATCCGCGACAATCGCGGAGGTCACAACGTCCGTGTCGGTCAGATAGGCGGCATTTGGCGTTTGAATAGACACTGCAAGTCCGGCACTGTTGCTATAGGGGCCAAATACGCCGCTTGCGCTGTTTCCGGCCACGTCGGTAGCCTGCCAGTGCAGGTACCATGTCCCGTCACCCGGAGGAGTGAGCTGCCCGCCTGCGGTGTAGTTCTGCCACGTTCCCGTGTCGGTCTGGCTTTGTGACCAGCTGTACTGTGCCGTTGCCACACCGCTGCCCGTGCCGTTTGTGGACCCGGGATCTTCAAAGTCCAATGTGATTGGCGCGGTCGCAGATTGCCAGTTTGACGCACCGGAGGATACCGTACACGTCGGGGGAATGGTGTCGATCTGCACCGACGCGCCGATCACGGCGGTGTTCCACGCGTTATCTATGCTGCTGAACTGAAACGAATGCGTTCCTTGGCCGCCGGCGCCATCGTTTTGAACGCCCATTGCCTGCATGGTACTATGCAGGCTCATGGACTTTACCCAGTTTGTGCCGTCGTTATAGTCAAAGCCTTGATAGCCTGCGGAATTGCCGAACTGGTTTACGCCGTCAAAGACCGTTTGCAGCGAGGCCAGATTTAGCCCGGAAACATCGGTGGTCTGGCTTGTATCGTCACGGGAAACAATAATGTAGCTCCCGCCTCCGTTAAAATCCGAGAGGTTCAGCCAACCATGATGACCGGTAGAGCACTGTATGGCGTTCAAATTAGTGGCCATGTCGGGTGCAAGGGTATCCCACCACAGGTACCGCTGACCGGTGGTGTAGTTGCCAGAAGCGTCCATGCCCGCGTAAGAGATAAGGTTATAGCCTTGATGCAAGCCGCTGGTATTCCACGGTTGGAAAAGCCGGCTCCAGCTATAATCTGCGTTAACGTAGTCGGTATGAGAGTCGTCGTAATAGCAGTATTGAGTGAGGGTTGGAGACATTACAGACGAGGAATAATCACCAGAAAATAGCCTGTAATATCCATTTCCTGCGTATGCAACGTTAAATCCTCCGCCAACTCCACCGTCCGTATTGTTGCCTACCCAAACGGTATCCCCGTTGCCGGGAAGTTTACTGGTGTAGCCAATGTTTGTTGGTAGGTGGTTGAACCAAGTTGTCTGATTCCAGTCCGTGCCGGTGAAATTGCCGACACCGCTGACAATGTAGGACAGATGTTCGGGATGGATATAGTGGGTGGTGTATTCAAGGCCATCATCGCTGCCGCCGTTTTGTGGGACGGTGATGGGGTAAGTAACGGCTCCGGTGAAACTGCCGTCTGAATTAAAATATGCCACGACCCAATCCCCTGGCAGCAAATAGTGATTGATAGGCTGTGTACAACCAGGATCGTTATATAGTGGAATTGCAGGCGCATTTGCCGCGACCTGTCCATAGTGTGTGTCAAGTCGATAACCAATGCGTCCACCGGGCCATAAATTTGCCCCAGTTCCGGAAGCGGATACCAGTGTCGTACAAATAAGTACAACAAGGATGATGAGAAATAGACTTTTAAATAGAAATTTGGGTTTGCCTCGAATGCGTTTGATTTTCATAAGCACTTTTCCTCCAAAAAATAAAATAGCCCTCCACATATAAGCGGAGGGCTGCTGGAAAATAGTCAAAATTATTGAACGTTTCCGCCGGAATTAACTGAAAAGTGGTATCTGGCAACGACAGTTCCGTCGTGCGCGGTAAGCTGAATAGTATATGTGCTGGCAGTTAAATTTGCAAAGGTAAAAGAGCCTCCGTCACTGCCGTCTTTTGTAACAGCCGTTCCGCTACTTTGATTTATACCATTAGTTCCGATTATTGTTGCAGTGGCCAATCCAGAATGTGCAGAACCTAAAGCGGCGGTCGTTTTCATTTCAGCGTTACCGGCGGCCACTTCACAATACCCGGCCCCTACACCAAGGAATTGTACCGTTTGCTGAATACCGGTTATCTCATCGGTGAAAGTTCTCGTCTCATTCACGCCTTGATAATTAGCAACATGGCCAGGAATGTTTGTTGTACTGCCGGGAGCCAAAGACGAGTTGGGACTGCCCACAGTGGTGTTATTGGCTGCTTTAGGCAACTGTGTGGGGCCGGTTGAGACCGCTGTTACCGTAACGACGCAGGTATCACGCTGTCCGTCCGGGTTTGTTGCTCGAATGTATGTCGTTCCCGTGCTCACGGCCTTGACATTACCGCTGCTGTCCACCGTGGCCACGGCACTGTTAGTGGATGTCCACGCAAGCGTCTTGTCGGTGGCGGTAGTCGGCGTAATGTTGGCGGTAAGCTGCACAGTTTCGCTGGGCTGTAAAGTCAGGCTGGCGTGGTTAAAATCGATGGACGTAACAGGTATAGTGGATAATGCGGCGGCGGCATTCGGTGCAGCCCCACTGGGCGCGGGTGCGGCGCTGACGACGGGAATACTTACTGTATCGTTAGTACTGCTGGAAGAAACCGTCGGACCGGAATTGTTGGAACTGATTCCTAAACTGGATGATACAACCGCATCAATTTTAAATCGATTGTTTGCTGCCGTGGCGGAAGAACCAATATTGTTGACAGCAATAGCAGAAACGACAACCGCAGCGACCACACAACCACCAATTCCGAAATAGACTTTACCTTTACGGGACGATAGCACATTATAAAATTTAACCGACATTTGAGTGACCAGATTTTTTATCGGAACCATGCAAAAACCTCCTAAATGGCAATGACCTTGCGGTTTTAGGAAATGTTAATTCACATTTCCTAAAGAGTCCACTGTGAACGAGTATTTGGCAACGACGGTTCCGTCGTTCGCAGTAAGCTGAATAGTATATGTGCCAACAGTCAAATTTGAAAAGGTAAATGTGCCGCCATCACTGCCGTCTTTTGTGACTGCCGTTCCGCTACTTTGATTTATGCCATTAGTTCCGGTTATTGTCGCAGTGGCCAATCCAGAATGTGCAGAACCTAAGGCGGAGGTTGTAACAACGCTGGCATTGCCAGCGGCCACTTCATAATATCCAGCGCCTACCCCGAGAAACTGCACCGTTTGCTGAATACCGGTTATCTCATCGGTGAAAGCTCTTGTTTCATTCACGCCTTGATAATTAGCCACCTTCTGCACTGCAATGCCCCGCGTCGCCCACGCGACCGAACCATCATTGCCGATGCCAGCAACCGCCAACGTATAGTTGCCGGGAACAAGCGTACCGGCCGGGACGGTCAGGCTGTATCCGCTGTTCAAGGTACCATAAGCCGGGAATTTGTTTTCGACGTCTTGACGAGCGATAAGCGCGCTACTCGGTACCGATCCAAGATCAAGTGCCTTGCTACTGCCCGCCGGATACGCATAAATGTCCACACGGTTAATACCCGAGCTGTTGAGCGCCCAGCCGGTAACCGGAATGGCGCCGGTATAAGTGGTGGACGGCGTATCAAGGTCTGTGATCGGAGGCGCGGAGGTCGCGCCCACGACATTAAACTGGGATGTAGCCCACTGTACACTGTTATCAGTACCGATGCCCGCCACGCAAAGCGTGTAGCTGCCCGGCGCAAGGGTGCTCACATCGGCAGTCAAGCTGTAGCCGCTGTTGAGTGTTTTAAATGAAGGAAAAACGTTTTTAACATCCTGTCTGGCGGTAAGCGCACTGCCCGTCACCGAGCCAAGCCCGTGGTATTTGCCCGCGCTGTCCAGTGCATAAATATCCACTCGATCAATACCGGCGGCGTTAAGCGCCCAACCCGAAATAGCAAGCTGCCCGTTTGTTACGCGCATCCCCGATGTTGGCGCATCAATATCCGTCAGCGGTTTCATCTGGCCAACTGAAATATTGGTTGTCTGCCACTTTACGTCGCCATCGTTGCCGATGCCCGCGACGCAAAGGGTATAGCCTCCATTGGGTAATGTACCCGCCGGGACGTTTAGGCTGTAACCGCTGTTTAGGGTGTTGAAAGCCGGCAAGGCGTTTGCGACATCCAGTCTGGCGGCCAGCTTGCTGCCATCCACCGAGCCAAGCCCGTGATAATGTCCCGCGCCATCCAGCGCATACACATCCACACGGTTAATGCCGTCGTGGTTGAGTGCCCAACCCGCCACCGTAAAAGCGCCATCCTGCTCGCCGGTCGGTGTGTCAATGTCGGTCAGCGGCGCGGGGCCAATGCTGATGGGCGTACTTGCCCAGTTGACCGAGCCATCCTTGCCGATGCCCGCAACAGCGATAGTGTATTGACCCGCCGGAAGCTTGGTCGTATCCACCGACAGGCTGTAGCCACTGTTGAGCGTATCAAAACCCGGCAATGCGTTTTCAACATCCTGTCTTGCCGCAAGTGCGCTCCCCGGAACCGAGCCAAGCCCGTGCGCGTGGCCGCTTGCGTCCCATGCATAGATGTCTACGCGGTCAATACCGGCAGCATTAAGTGCCCAACCCGTAATGTTGACCTTACCGGACGCAGAGGTACCAGCCGTCGGTGTGTCGATGTCGGTGATTCCACCGGACACGCTTTGCAGCCGCTGCACCCCTGCGGCCGTGATAATCGGCTGGATCGGCGCGGCCTGTGCATAAACAATACCAACTGATGATGTGGTAACCGCCAGAATGGCGGCAACTGTGACAATCAAACGTTTTGCCCGGGTTTCCTTGACTTTGCTTTTGTCTGTGGTCTGCTTTTTCATCTGAAGCACTCCTTATAATGTCGCATGTATATGAAAAAAGGTTTATTCGATTCTGCCGTGAAGGAAACTATTCCTGGTATATATCGGCCTGTTTCGATGGAAGTTTATTCCTACACTTGCATTATATAACCGCGTTCACGGTTGCTCAATATGTAAATTGCACGAATATGCACATGGTTATTCGTGAAAGATTTACGTGTACACGTGCACATACCTGTGTTACTCTTAGAAATGAGGTGATTCATATGGCAGTCAGCAAGGCACATGGCCGTGCGAGTAATAAGTACAACCAAAAGGCATACGATCATATTCATTTAATGGTTAAAAAAGGCCGCAAAGCAAAAATTGAGGTGCGGGGAAAAGAACTTGGCTTTTCGGTAAACGGGTACATAAACCATCTGATTGACAAGGACTTGCCGGAGGACGAAGCAACTGATTAAAACCGGAACTGTTGACTTCCAATCAAAAATGGATATGATAAAAGACAGAGGGTGTACCAGTAACGGTTAGCCCAAGGTTAGGTTAAATAACCGCTTCCATTGGACCGGAGGGCGGTTATTTTTTTATGCTCTGGTTATATGCGATAGCAAGAATCAAGATAATGATTATTGCCGCCATATACTCCATTCGCACCACCTCCCTTCCGGGAGAGTGGCTAACCGCCCTATCGACATCCCTCTGTCTTATTGTCTATTATACGACAAAGGAAGTTGTGTTTTCGAGGATTTTCCTTTTGTATTTGATTCGGCAGAGATTCACAAATGCCGTGGCCGTCCCAGGTGCTTGTCATTGTTCAATTCGCGGTTTTTCTCCCGGGCGAGATCACGCTCTTTTGTCAACTCCTTGATCTGCTCCTTCAAATCTTTGTTTTCTGAAATAAGGGCTTCCCATTGGCCGGCCATTTTTTGAAGATTTTCAAACTGCGCTTTCATATCTTTTTGCGACTCCGACAAATTGTCGTACTGTATTTCACGGCGACCCACTTCGCCAAGCAGGATGTTGTGCGTCGCTTTGGCGTTTTCACGAATGGGAGCCAACAGGTCTTTGATACTCTGGTGCTCCATGGAAAGGCGCTCTTTCATGCGACTGTGCTCAACAGACAATTTGTCATGTTCCTGACTGTTGATTTTTATGTCTTTCTCGACCAGAGCACGGTCTCTGCGCCCTGTTGCCCAAATGGATAATGCCAACACGACAATGGCGCTGGCCGCGCTTATAATGGCCCCTGCGATTACGTCCATTATATTTATGTCACTCCAATTCACTTTTTTCACCTCCCTATTTTACCATACTCACAGCGTATTGGAGACGGTCACTGCGCTATTTGTTATGGAAGTTTTGCTCCATGTGGGTCTGTGGTGCTATGGCCTGGTGGGGAATCGGGACAGGTATGTGTCTCCGTATTGGGTGATGCGGTCTGTCGCTTCCGTGCCAGATGCTTACCAACTACATGAGTTACGATAAACACGACCGTGAGAGTCCCCCAAACATATAGTAGGAAATTGTGATGGAACGGATAAGCAAAGAAGCCTAGCAGGAAAGCTGCTACCGTAGCCACAATGCTGTATTGTATGAGCTTTAATATGATCGTCATGATAAGTCGCGGCAGGAGCCGGAAAGAAAATGCGGGGAAACCATCTCCATGCACCATCAAATTTGCCGCGTAAAAGAACAAACCGAAGAGAAATCCAAAGGCGCAAGCATCAACATATATTTTCGCCATCGGAATTTGATTGGCTGCGGTAAACTGCTTCCATCCCGGCAGCGCAAAAAGCGCCATCCAGATCAAAAACAGTGTGCGGGATAGCTTGCTGATTTCAGCCAGCGCCGCGCCGATCGGCCAGCGAGGTTTTGCCGTTTTTTCCATTGTGCATTTCCTCCATCTCGTTTTTGGTTATATAATAAATAGAAAAAAGCCTTCCGCTTATTGCAGAAGGCCCAATTGCGTATGAGCTTGTAGAATCGTGACATAAACATGAAGAGACATCTGATTAAAGACACCTCTGCAAAAGCAAGTACAAATTACAGCTTGTTAATTTTTCGATTGATAGCTTCCAGTAGATCATCGACACTATTGCTCTCAAAGAAATCGTAATATTTGTAATCCGAAAGGCCAAATAGTATATCTTCCGGATTTACTTCGTCAAGCCTTACGATAAACCAAGCTTTTCGCTTTTGAATAAAGGCTTTCCAAATGGTCGATAGTTCATGCCTGGCAAACATTGCTTCAACAGTTGCTCTGCTGATAAAGATGATGGCGAGATCACTCTCACGGATACCGTTTTGGACTCGTTCCAGTATATCGTCCCCTGCGTCGATTTCCTGCTCATCCAACCAAAAGTACATGCCATGACTCTTCATGGCGCTTGTTATGTTCTCGACAGACGCTTTGTTAACGTGGCAGTAAGAAATAAACAGCTTCTTACGTTGCACCGTAATCTCTGGGTGATATCCTTTATTCTCCAAATACTCTTTCTCTGAAAAATGAAATTGGGATGCGTATACCAACTCAAGTAGACCGTCCCGTGTTGGCAATGATACTGAATCCCATCTTCGGTTACCCATTTCAATGATGAACTCCATTAATCCCTTGTCAAAAATGCGTTCCATTGAATACTTTTTTATGATTTGCTCTATTTCAACTTGATTTTTGGATGATTCAATCACAAGGTACGCTTCAAGCTGATAGGGGTTATTGTTTACAAACAGACGAGCATATTCCGAACTAAACTCACTTAACTTTTTAATCGCCGGCAGATAGGTCGACCGGCTTTCATATGGTATTTTTAAGGTGTACCGGTACGGAATTGACATCATTTCGCCTTCTTTACAGATGATAATCTCACTGTTATTATAATCCAGTGCAGAAATAACAGCAAGACCATTTGCTTCAAAAAGAAGTTCAAGGCGCCATTTGATACAAGATAGAATTTTGCTGTCACGCCCATAGCTAAACTCTGAAAATGGTACTTGATAAACATGCTTTGCTGGGTCTAAGCAGAAACGGTTATAGATTACTTCCAGAGCTTCATCTGAAATTGGCGGTGGATACTTTTCAGACATGATTCATCCCCCTAAAACTTTCCCTGCGTCCCAACCGGGACATTCATGGGAACGGTGATTTTCGTGACGGTACCCGCTGCATTATAGGGGATCTCCAGCGTAAAGCTGGCCGTCAAAGTAAGGCCCGTGGTACTGTCCGGCGAACCATCGGACGCGGCCGTCTGGAACTCGGTGACGGTAAAGTCCTCTATTTTGTAGATTTCCTGACCGTTTACCTCGCTGATCCAGCTTGATCCATCTTGCGTCAAGCCAAGTTTACTGGATAATAGATCTGTTACGGGCGTGGTATCGATTGGTTCACTCCAGGTGTTCGTGCTGGCATTGTAAACAAAGCTGCCGCCGATCATATCCTGTTCCCCATTGTAGAGTGTTTCGGCGTTCTGTATATTTGCGGTAATCAGGCTGGAGCGCACTGCCTCGTTCACGCCGGTAGCGGTGTAATTACTACGCCATCGTTCCAGCGTAACGCCAATCAGAAGAAATACGCAGAGAAGAATAATAGCTGTCAGTGGTGCGAAAGAACCCGTATGGTCATATAAGCCCTTTATGGCGCGTGCACGGATGTTCTGAATCATTTTGTCCAGCATTCGCTTACCCCCGGAACGGTAACGCCCTCTGCGACGGTCTTCGCACCTTGGGCATCAACCCCGATTTTATCATCTTTAACCTGATACACAGTAACCGTAAAGGATGTGCCATACTGAATCGCTGTTGATCCTAACGAAGTTTCGGAATCGCTGATTGGAACCTGCATGGATACACCTACATCTGGAGCGTTGACTTGCATAGCATAACGGCCATCCTGTGCAACGCCCAAAAGCGCTTTGATTGTATTCCCGTCTACAGCGCCGTTGGCGCTGATCTGTCTGGCGGCCAGTTCGGCGAGATCATGAGAATTGTCTTTGCCTGCCGATGCTACCCACACAGACATACCAAATGCAAGTGTCAATCCCATAACCAGCATGTAAAAGATTGTATCGATGTGTCCATCTCCCCGATTATCCTTCAGTATTGCAAGAAGTTTTTTCATTGGTGTGCCTGCCTTTCTGTAATATTTTATATAAAGCCTTCCGGCAATTATTTTCAAAAGAAGCCGCCCTGTACGGGCGGCATTGGATGGTATGTAGCGTTGAGGATTAGCCGTTGTAGTTATATCCGTTGGTGATTTTGGTCTGTGCTGCATTCCCAGTCACCGTGATGATGAGCCAAAAGATACCCAACAGCGCAAGTCCGATGACAACGCCGATCACAATTTTCATGGCCGTATCGACATATCCGTCATCGTTTTTCATCACGGCAACAGCGGCGCCTTTTACATTTTCACGAACGGTCAGGGCCTCAAGATAACCCCGGGTCATGTGGTGCCTAACAGAGTTTCGCAGGCGGTGGATTTTCGACATATTATAACCTCTTTCTTTACAATCTGATGTACACTACACGGATCTCAATTTTCTCCACATCACCTCCATTTCGTGGCAGTCAGATCAGATACCACTCCTTTCCATAGAGTTCTACAATTGCTTCTGTTAACAAAAAAGCACCAGATAATCATCCAGCGCGGAAGATATCAAAAACCAACAGGCAAATGCGTCAAGACGGTTGATCCAATCAAGATCATGATCATCACAACCATTGCACCCATTACAAACCAAATAGGAACAGTGAGCTCATTTGGCCGGCGCTTTGCAGCGCGGGTTGCAAACTCAATCTGACGCTCGTTCATCTCTATCACGAGTCCTTCCAGATACGCGCGCATATCCTCGCCATGGTAGATGCCAATCAATCCTTTTATCAGTGAAGTAGCATTAGCAGAATTTAGACGAGTCTCCGTGTTGAGAAAGGCACTTTCGATGCCGCCAATCGTCGCCATTTCCATTTCCGCCAGCATATAGCTGATTTCTTTTGACATGTCTGCCCCTGCGATACGCTGGTAATCCCGTAAAACTTCCTTAACATCGGCATTGCCGGAGCCTTTAGATAACGAGTGCAAAACAGAGTCGGTCATTTGGGGGATTTCCAATTCGATTCGCCCACGGCGTCGTTTGGCAATTTTTCTCACATTCCTCTGCTTGGCGATACCGACGACTACCGAACAGGTTATCAGCCCTGTAGCAGCTATCAGCAAAAGCGTGGTATGTGCGACAATCCCCACAAACACAAACAAAAGTCCTGGAAGCATTACAAGGATACCGAATGAGATTGACATGGCTGTATACCGTTCAGGGGAAATTTCAGCCATGCCTGCTGCACGCAGATCTGACTGCAATCCTTTTTTAGTGTAGCTGTTTAAGTGGATATAGGGTTCAAGGAGATGCGCAATCGGCAAAGTAATACGGTCGCTTAATGCCATATCCCGTGTAGAGGCCGTAAGCGCACGAATAATAAGAATGCTGCGCCAACTGGGCAAACCGAAGTAATTAGACAGTATGATATAAATCGCGCAAAGAACGACTGCGGCAACTGCGGCACTAACAATGTGGAGACTAACCGCGCCGATGCAGGTCAATATGCGATGAGCATAGAACGAAAGATCAATCACCCTTTTCCACCTCCTCCAGCAGATCGATTGGGCGGCTCGCGTGTACCGCCTTAAACGCAAGATACAGACATGCAAGAACGATAATGGCAATCGACAATTTTCCCTGCCAGGAATGCATAAGCAGATATCCCCAATCCGGATAGAAAAAGCCGCAGATTGGAATAGATGCAATTGCAATCAGCATAACGCCGACCGCTTGAAAAATAGGCTCGTCAAGAATGGAGTCCAGCATCATTCGGACACGGCTTTGCTGTATTGCTTTTTTAACCGCACCGGATAAAAGAAATTTTCTGGTTGGGTCGGTTTGGCATAATAGAAGATCATCACACCATTCCTGCCATACCGGGTCATTTATTTTTTTGCGTAATTTGCGAATGCCATTGGATACATTGTTGTCAAAGTTTTTAAAGTCCCGCAGAAACGCTTCCCAGTGGCTTTTCATAGGTTCATTCATTGTGCCGACGTTTTCCTCTGCGGCATTAACCAAATCGAATTTCCGCTGGCAGCCGGTCGATATGACAGACATGCAGGTGTACATTTCGCCGGCAAACTGCGTGCGGAAAGAGGCCGCTGTGAGATGGATCATGAAAATCGGAAGGAACAAACCGAAAAGAGCCAGAGCAATTGACAAAAAAGGATTGAGAAAACAAAGCCCGATGATAGCACCGGCGATCATCATTCTCACGGATAACCGTTTGTAGTTTTCATAATCCTTTTCACGATATGTGTCTTTGAGTATTTCTCTTGCCTCTTGAAATACACGGAAAATAAAAAAAGGTTTGACCTGGCCCTTTGCTTCGCTGATACGGCGTTTGAGAGACGGACGACGGTTGTTTTCACCAGAAGGCAGCAGCACCAATATGTCCTGTACACGAAATCCGATGCAGATCACAAGACCGACGGCAAGGAGAACCGATACAATGATGGCAGGGAGCAGCGGAAAACCGTGCGTCATGCTACATCACCGTCCTTTGTGAACGTTTTCAAATCTTCCAGCATGACACCATTGTTTAAAAGTATCCGCCGGGTGCGATCGGAGAGATTATTGATCTGTTCAAAATGTCCTTTTACATGGACTTTGCCGTTTTCGGCACGGCCGTTATCGTCGGTAACAAAGCGAAAGAGTGTTTGACATCTCAGTTCTCCATGCTCGTAAAAGCCCTCCATAATCTCCATGCACCGACGAACGCCATCCTCCATCCGTTTAAAATACAAAACGACCGGAAAGCCAAGAACCAGCTTGCGCATAAGAACCGGTTCCGGCTGCGGCGAACCTTCCTCCATCAGATCTACGCCTCGGTAGTAGGTACTCTCGCCGTCGTTGCTGTGGATGGTGGAATAAACCGCCATACCGGTATTGGCGGTCTTAACGGCCACGTAGGCCTCGCCGCTGCGCATCTCCTGTACAACGATCACATCCAAGCCAAACCGCAGGCAAATCTGTAAAAGCCGATTGGAATCATAATTTTGCTTGTGTACTTCTGACGGGCGGGTCAACATAGACAGAACCTGATTTTTAGGCCTGCCGTTTTCATCAAATGTCGTCAGGACAACTTCCCGGCTGCCTTCTTCGATGATACCGATGCGAATGTTAGGATCGCTGGCTAAAATGGATAGCAAATAATTCAAAATCGTTGTTTTGCCCGCACGTGGTTTGCCGCCGATCAGAATGTTAACGGAGTGTTTCATAAACATCACGATGAGGTCCAGCATTTTTTGTGTCATACAGCCGGAACCCAGAATAGATTGTGTGGACAGCGGGGCCGGTCTGACAATACGAATACTACCGTATATCCCGACTGAGTTAGGCACAATTGGTGCGCACATGGATGCTTCACGAACAGATTCAAACACATATCCGATTGAACCGGGGAAAGCTGGGCTAAGGGTGTCGGTGTCCGTGTCGCTTTTGATTTTATTAATAGTCGCAAGGGCACTTTCGGGATCAATAAAGCTTTCCGACAGCCACTCATCCGGGCGGTCTGAATAGCGTAAAACAATAGAGTTCCATGCATTGATATTAATTTCTTCCAATGTGGGATATTCGTCGAGGTGTTCCAGATATTTAGAGAGAAAGGAAAGGCCACCCATATCCTGTGCCATTTTTTCAGCCACATCATTGAGATCTTCGTTTGCGTGGATACCCCGGCTTACAAAGTAACGCCGGATGATTCCGGCTAGTTTTGGCACATCGGAATGCTTGCTGTTAAACTCTTTCGAGTGCTCTTCGGACAGATAAGACCGGACAAGGTTATATGCATCCGGGTACGTAAGTTCGGTTTGGTCTGGCAAAAAAAACGAATAGGAAATCACAATTGTCTCCTTCCTCGAATATACTCAGCAGTTTTTTCAACTGTCTGCCGGTATGTATCGTGTTGGTATTTTGATATCAAGCGGCCATTTACCAGTTTGTGATGGCATTCATCCGTGTAGGGGATCGTTGCAAAAACCGGCATTTTGGTTGTGCTGATCACTTCGTCGGTGTCGTCAAATCGTGCGCGGCGGAATAGGATATTCAATCGTTCTTGTGTGGATCTTTCCGCGCCACGGATGATTTGGCACATGTAATTGATACCGCCGGTAAAATCGGCAGGAAGCAGCCTGATCAAAATATCCGCCTGGCTGATTGCATAGTTGGTCATTGCTTCCTCATAATTGCTGCCATCCACAATCATAAAGTCAACGGATTCATCGGCTGTAATGATGCTCACAATACTGTCAACGAGCTTCTCGTTGATCAGGGTTGAACCGCAGAGGTCTGATTTTGTAAAACCAAACAATATCACGTTTCCGTTTGCACTGCTGAATGTCACTTTCTCGTAAATCCGGTTCTCATCGATTGTCCCGTCTTCCTCGACAAATCTTTTAAAAGACGACACGTCTGTTCTTCTTGGCTCCCATACGCTCATGGCGGGGCAATGGTCATCGAGACTTGCCAAAATCACATGATTGTGTCTGCCGGCAAGAACATTAGCCAAAGCAGAGGCAAACGTCGTTTTTCCGACACCCGGTGTTCCAATCACACCAATCAGGATCATTGCTGCACCCCCTGTAGAATCTGCGTCTGCTCGTCTAGCAGTGTTTGGGCTTTTGCGCCGCCACCACGGTATACTAGCGCAAAAATGAGCTCGGATTGGCTCATTTGCGTCAGGCGGGAAATTTGTTGTTGATTGACATAGAGGGTGACGGATGCTGGAAGATTAGACGTGCTGGAGTTGGTCGTGGCACCAATAGACGTTTTAGACTGATTTTTCGAAACAGCGGCGTTTTGCCCGTCGGAAGCGGCAACAGCCGCAACCCTCACAAATTGAAGCTCGGTCGGTGTTGTATCTTGATTGCCTTGACCGCCCGCATTGTTACTGCCAGCTGTGGAACCGGTCGCTTTCAGCGCGGAAATTCTGACAATATCTCCGGCTTTCAGTTGTCCTGCGAGGGCGTCTGACAAATTCTTGACCGGTACGCTCATGAGCATCTCATTATCTGCGAGGGTATACACAGGATTTGCCTTTGTGAGTTTATTGCCGGTGATGTTATCCTGCGGCAATATGTCGGTAGTAGCGTAGGCACCGACAACCAGAGAAGGGTCACCGGTCACATTGCTTTGTAATTGATATTTGCTGACCTGATCTATTTCAATCATATTCGAAGTAACTTGTGTACCTTGCGAAATCAGTTCTCTGGCGCGGACAACCGGAACGGTGGCCATCGTCAGCTCGTTGACCAGAAACACCCCGCCAAAACCGACCACAACAGCCAGTCCGATGCTCAATGCGCTAACCATGATCCTCTTTTTTGCATCGGGAGAAAGATTATGTTTTTCCTTCCCTTTAGGTGGTGGATTGTCCACATTTGCAGCTTGCTCCGGCTTGATAGATTCCTCATTCATGTAATCATCCTCCATATCAGTTGTAAAAAATAAGTACCAATACCCGCCGCCGCAAAATACGGTGCAAAAGGCATTGGTACGCTCAAACGTTTGCCATCACGGACTTTAAAATACAGTTTTCCCAGTAGGAAAAGCAATAGGGAACCAAGAATTGCCCAGTATGCACCCGGATATAAGAGAACTAGATTTGGCTGTGCCAAAGCAAATCCCGCACTTCCGGCCAGTTTGATGTCACCACCGCCAACACCACCCTTTGCTATGCCAAGTAAAAACAGAGGGACAAATCCCAATGCCATTCCAGCGATAGAATAGAGCAGATTATTTACAATTTGGTCTGGAGGCCCGGTTGAAAGAATGCGTGCAATGCCTATGGCAAGCAGAAGCCAATGGACAAATTTTGGAATATGCTTTGTCCGGGCATCGATAACGGCCGTGCCGAAGAGCACAGCCGTGAAACAAATAAAGCTGAATATTTTCATATAACCCCCTAAGTCCGCAATCGCAAATCAATAATCTGCGAGACCAAACACCATCTGGGATTGCCAGCCGAGTCATTGTAATAGCACACCAGCCCGTCGTGGCCGCCAATGCTGTGACCGGTTATCGTTCCGCTTTCTATACCACAAAAGTTGTGGTTTGTTTTAACCACGACAGTTGCGCCTGGTCGGAGATCCGCTGCGCAAAAGATACTCAAGAGGCTGTCGCCTCCCGATGAATTGCAGCATAATATTCCTCCAGAACCGCAGTCTCGATCATCTGCCGCACCTCAGAAGAAATGGGATGCACGACATCCTGAAATCTCCCATCCTCAGAATGGCGGTTTGGCATAGCACAAAACAGACGATTGACGCCCGCGATGACTTTGATATCGTGGATTGCAAGTTCACCGTCGATGGTCACAGATACAATTGCTTTGATCTTTGGCCCATCAACCATTTTTCGAATGATCACCTTTGAAATAGTCATGTTGTTTTCCTTTCCACATTTTAATTTCAAATACTTTTTTGCAGCTCTGCACGCAAAAGCATATTTTGATCTGCGCGCTCTTCCATACGAGAAATTCTCCCGGAAAGTTTGCAGCAGCAGAATACGAATAATACATCAAACAGTGTCAAGAGCCCAGTAACAGCGAAAAATATGATCTTGTCCATGAAATTCCTCCGATCTGTCTTTTCTGTAGTGCCTATTTTCGTGCCTTTTGCGACAATATTTTCGCATCCATTTGGATACAATAGCTTTCGGGAGACGCAAAATCATCAATTGCTCTGGTAAGGGCAGTATAAAAGGGACGTTTTACGCTCTCCGACCAACGGGAATAATTTCCTGCATTTTTGACAATCCTATTCAAGACAAGAAAAACGGTCTGGTATATGCCGCTTTTCCTGTCGGGGCGCACGAGGGGGTGCGCCCCTTTTTTAGTGTCTTTTTACTTGCCGGCATTTACTTGATCATGATATTCGTGCTGGTATTCGTGCATTGTTTCAATGAATTTATCGATTGTGTTCCCCATGTCAACGCCAGATTTTTTGAGCATGTCACTAAGAAGATAAAGTCCAGTTGTGATCTCTTCTATTTGACGGACCACGTCGGCTGCTGTAGACTCATTAAAACCCAACGTATCATGCGGTATGGGTACAGGTGGTACGGGAACTGATTCCTGATTTGCTTTTTCGGGAACCAGTTCCTGTTTTTCTAGTAAAGGTGAAGAAGGAAGTGGAGACGTGTGTGCGGATACCTCAGTGATCTTTTGAGAACCAACTGACGATACCTTTTGCTGCTGCTTTGGAACTGGTTCCTGTTTATGCAAAGCGGAGGAAGGCTTTTTTGGCGTTTCCATCCGGCTGCCGGCAAGGGCATCAGCCTGATTAATGCTCATTCGGTTTTCAGCGATAGCTTGCAGCTCGTCAGCCGACAAGTCTTGGCAGATCCTTGCGTATTTGTTCACCTGCCGGCCTGAGACATTGAGCATTTCGGCAATTTTCTTTTTTTGTTTAGTTGAAATTGCATCATCGTGGGATTTGTCAAAAAGCAATTGCGTGAGATGTTGGTAATGGCTTAACGATTCTGCCGCCGTATACTGACGCACCTGATAATTGGCCGCGTACAGGCGCTTTATTTCACCAAATTGATCAAGTCCCTCATACACGTTAGCCTGGATTACCTGCCACTGTAATACGGACGTGATGGCTTTGAAACGACGCTCACCGGATATAAGCCGATACCTGCCGCCAACATGATTGACAACAATCGGGTGTAGAAGACCGTTGGTTTCAATGTCATCCGCTAATTCCGCTATCGTTTCATCCGTATCCTTTTTGGCAAACACATTTTCCGGATTGAAATCAACCAGACTACACCTAATTTCTTTAAATTCTGGAACCGGTTCCAATCCTTCGGCTTTTTCTGCGATTTTTTGTGCAGACTCCATTATATCGTCAACACTGAATTTGCCCATGCTTCTGCGCTCCTCTGTCATAGAATAAGCGGGATCGTCCGGGTCGTTCGTGGGGTCTGGCGCGACCGCAATGCCAGGGAAAAATGTTTTGATGACTTCTTTTTTGGCTGCAACACCCTTTTTGTTTGCGGTGCAGCTGATGGATACTGTTCTGCGGCAATCCGAGCGATCCTGATTGTATGCTGCGGCAAGATATGGATTCTCTTTGCAATAGGAGATAATGCGATCACAGAGATCGTGGTCAAGGGAACGAACATAAATGGAACACTTATCGTCAAGACTGCCGATCCAATCGCTTTGATGGTTTGGTGGTTTGCTTCCTGCCCGGCACTCATACCGTTTATGCCGGGCAGGCCAGCCTTCTTTCACATCCACGACAAATGGACATTTCTGACATTCGATATCCATAACTCGGCCGAGAGAGCCATCTGCCTCATTCTGTTGTGCCATCTGATAACCGGTCGTTTCGGCTTTTGTGAACTTTTTGAATGACCGACCACATTTAGTATAAAAGGTGTTCAAAAGCTCACCCCATTTTTGACAGCAACTCGTCCACCAGGGCGTTGTAGTCGGCCGCACCGGTGCAACCGAGATCATACACATGCACGGGCACCTGGTTGTTGATTGCCTCCGCGATACGTGTGTTCTTACGGATTACGGTGGACAGGGCGGGAAAATTCGTGTAGTTGAAAAGCGCCCGTTTATAGGCTGCTTTGTTTCGGGTCTTTTCGTCCATGGTAATGAGGGTACCGAGAATCTTGAGGCGCGGGTTGCTGCGTTTGACGTTTTTTATCATGGCAATCATGGACGTGATGCTTTTGATTGCGTTTGCGTCTGCGATGTTCGGCAGGAGGATGTAGTTGGCAGCAACGAGTGCATTGGCCGTCAAATTGTTGTCGGCAGGCGGGCAGTCTATGATGATGTAATCGTAAGATTCGAGAACCGGTTCCAGAGCATCCGTCAAGACAAATTCCTTGCCAGACTGAATCAGAAATAGTTCACCGTTTGTGTACTTAAATTTGTAATCTGCCGGAAGCAAGCACAAACTTGCAATTTTGGTTTTACGGATTGCTTCGGAAACAGGAACCGTATTTTCTCGATTGTAAACATCGTAGATGCTAAATGGTCTCATGCCTTGCGGAACCGCAGGATCGTCTTTTTCGTAATATTTGTCATAGTATGCAGTAGCCGATCCCTGCGGATCGTTGTCCACCAGGAGGACACGAAAGCCTCTGGTGGCCAAAATACCGGCGACATTGACGCTGGTGGTTGTTTTGCCCACGCCGCCTTTTTGATTCATGACACAGATTGTGGTTGCCATTTTACATTACCTCTTTCTGTCAACTCAGCTGGAATTTCAGCTTATATGAATTTAAGAACTGATTCCTAAATTGAAACGGCATGTTTTTATCTTTTCAAGCGGAAAATAACAAATGAATCCACGCATAATGCCACACACATAATTCCTTGTGTGAAATAACTCGAAACTCTGAACACAAAAGTCACGACAGACAATATTGCAAACAGAATGCCAAGCACAAAACATATTTTTTTCATGAATTTTCCCTCCGATCAAAAATCCACCTAATCCTTGCCCCACAGATCCGGGTTATCCGTCGTTTTTGTACACTTTAATATGTGTTACTCCGAAAATGTCTTTTCCGGTAAATCTCATTGAAGCGCCATCTGCCGATTGCGCAGAGTTTTTTGACAGCTTCGATATACAAGCCTTCCTGTTCGGAAGAAAAAATTTGTTCGAGCTTTCGCCTTGCTGCCATAATGTCTTCTTCAGGGCAAGGGCAATTCCAGAATCCTATTTGCCCCCCGCAGGCAAAATCAAATGTTTGCAGCAGCTCTTTCACCGCCAATGCTTGGTGCGGTTGAATTTCATTGCCCATAAGAACACCTCCACCCCATGACATAAAAAAACAGCCACCCGTAGGCGGCTGTTTTTTGGAACCGGTTCTCAATCTATTTGTTTGCTTTAATTATCTCAATAGCTTTGTTCGTACCAAGGCGATCATGTAATACGTCGTGTATGAGCTGTTTATCTCCTTTTAAAAATATACGCTCATATTTTTGAATTTGCCTGGGCGTTTCACACATAATCCGACCAATCTCTTTGCGTCTCTCGTGCTTCCCCATTCCATTTCCAATCCCAAGCCCATGATACAAGTAAATAAAATGCTTGAGTCTGGAACTTGATGTCGGTTTGCACATCTGTGCGGCAGATGCATAACGAATCTCATCAAGCTCCGTAAGGTCACGATAGACAATACAGACTGCCCTATCTACAGCCATATATAAGTAGACATCCAAGAAGAATAAACCCGAAAGCAGCCGGTACACTCCAGCCCTATAATTAACGAGTATAGGCCAACAAATATCACTGTTGGTATTATCCATCGTTTTGATAAATTCCGCTATATAGCTACTGGAAAATCTTTTTCCTGAATCTATTGCGGTATCTGTCTGGATTTTCCGAATTGGAACTTCCATAATTTCCGGCAGACTGGCTTGTTCGCTCATGTTCGCGCAATCCTCCCGACTGCATTTTTATTCAGTATACCTTGCTTCTGAAGTAAAAGCAATGGGAGAGGGTATTCAGTCATCGCTGTAAATATGCATTGCATGGGTGTCCATTTTTGTATTAAGGCCAACCTTCACGTCATCCAGTGCCAAGCAGTCGGCAAAGGCATCAAATTCAATTTCTTCGACAGCATCCGGAATCTGAATATATTTCAGCCCCGTGCCAGAGAATGCACCCTCTTCGATCTTTTTAAGGTTGTCTGGCAATGCAATATACTTTAGATTGCTACAGTCAGAAAATGCAAAATAGGGAATTACTGTAATGCCATTTGATAGCATGACCGTATGCAGTTTACCGCAATAGCCAAAAGATTCGCTTCCCAATTTTGTCACGCTGTCCGGTGTAAAGAGCGCTTCCAGATTTGAGCATTCCTGAAACGCACCGTCAGCAATTGTCCGAACGCCTTGCGGTATTGTATAATCCGTATGACATCTTGCGGAAGGATATCGTAAAAGGATTGTAAGATCTCGACTGAACAGGATGCCATCTATTGACAGGAACCGTTTATTTCCGGGTTGAACCTCGATCTTTTTGAGGGAAACGCAGCTGGAAAACGGCTGATCCTCAATCAGTGTAACTGTGGAAGGAAGAAAAATTTCTTTTAAGGCTCTGCAATTTTCAAATGCACTGATTCCGACTCTGATCAACCCTTCCGGTAAATGAATGTTTTGGATGCTTTGGCATTGAGCAAATGCACCACAACCAATTGTATGTACGCCATTGGGCACTGTAACCACCGTATCCGTATCTGTGTCCTTAAATTTCTTTAATTCTCCGTTTTCGATGACCATTTTGCACATGTCGGCGCATCCTTTCATAACAAGCCCTACTGCGACAAATTGTCGCAGTAAAAAGCAGCCTTCCGGTTGGAAGGCTGCTTTTACGATACGATTCTATTTTAGTGCCATACTAAATGAGCTTTTCCCTACCTTAAATCCATTTTTCTGATAAAAATTCCTCAAATTATCTATTCCGATAGGTGTTTCTGCATATAAGTCTCCTGAGACCAATTGAACTTTGTGCTCATAAGAAAATGAAAGAATCGCAGAAATCAAATGGCTGGCATGACCTTGCCTTTGGTAATCAGGTATGGTATCTAAGCTTGTAAGGTCAAACGTATTATTGGTTTTATAAGGGAAATCAGTATCTTGGCACATTACTATATTACCCACCGCTTGTGAAATCCAGGCTCCAGAGGAATAATAGTGTTGACTCAGTCTGTAAACAGAAAATGTTACTGTATAAACAAAATCCGGTTTTTCCGGTTTGATCTGTATGTAATGCAAATGTCCGTCTTGGATGTATAGATGGAAGTCACCCTCTTGCTGTATGCGATCGGCGTTTTCCAAAAGCACCTGATGATCCTTCAACAGGATAGATTGCTTGCATAACAGTTTCTTTTGTTCCTCATTGCTTTTTCTAAGCTCTTCAATTTCCTTTTTGCAACGGAACAAGCAATCACATCCTATGGAATGTTATTTTATGTAATAATTGCGCAATACACGATGCGCATCATAATATAGATCTTTCTTGTAGCTGCTTTTAATAAAATCGGGGTTGCTTTCATGGTTCGCCATTTTTATCAGTTTCAAGAGCAGCCTGAACTGTTGTCGCCCGGCCGGAAGATATCGAATATATCTGAACGTATCCATATAAGCGACGCCATCCCGCATTTCTACGGGAAGCTGCCAGACAAAGCGCCATCCAATGTACAGAAATCTCCTGCATTCATGTTGCGCCGCTTCCACTTTATTCAGTATATATTGCTTTTGAGAAGTTGTCAAAGTCTTATTGTCTTCAATATAGATTACTGCCGTAAAAAGAGCGCGGCCCTTTCCGATGGCGATAAGAGCGTTTAATTTCCGCAATATTTCCGGATACGTTCCTTTCATTGCTTCTCTTGCTTCTATTATGTCTTTTTTGCGCATGTACACATCCTCCCATCTTTTATTGTCGCAGTTGCTGAAAAAGCTGGTCTTTAGATTTTTTTCCCCAAGTGCGACAATTTGCCGCACTTGGGGGCTTAGTGGACATATTCCACAAGTTGGGCTGCACCGGCGCATTTAACCAAAGCTCCTCGCGCGGCACGGAGGGGGGCCCGTCCAGCGCTGTCATCGGCACCCAACAATTTAGAATAGGCAGTCTGCAAACCGCAGTGCCGGGCGGCCATTCCCGGCAGACGGGACCAAAATCCCGTTTCGGTTTAATATTCGGCGGACAGAAGACCATGAAATGGAGTCTATCGTTCAATAGTCCTCTGATGGCCATGGATTATCGTTATCCGGTTCATCCTTGAACCCATTTTTGACATACTGCTCAAACGTACAGCCGTGCTCATGTAAGAACTCTCTGTCCTCCTTTTCCGCGTCCTCGGCTACATGCCCCATTTCCGACAGTAAACTACTCCACGTGTCTAGACTAAATCCTTGCATGACCGCAGAAGTAGAAGAACATGGGCAAGAACGGCCGTGCTCCCAGCACACACTCCAGTACCCGCAGCCGTGTGACGCAAGGTTTCTGTCATATGGCTTACGGTATTGCGGCTCAAACTGTTTTTTAAATAAAGAAACAAACATCCCTACCCTCCTGACAGTAGCACAAAGCATGAAAATCGTCAGTTTATTGAATTTTTCTAAGAACAACCGTATCCTTATCCACGAGAATCTCTAATTCAGTTCCATTTTTAATTTTCAATATCCGACGCAATTGCTTTGGCAGTACGATACGGCCCACATCATCTATTTTTCTCACGATACTCGTTTCTTTCAATTGTTTCGCATCCTTTCAACGAGTCCAAAAACTGAGCCAATTTATTACAACCGATGCATGACCGCCTAAATTTATATGTTTCATCGGGAAGGCAGCCGGTGCATCTGCCTGTTCTAACAAAGCATATCCGTTCCATTGTTCTTTCGATTCCTCTCCAAGTATTCTTGTTCATCTCTATAGTATGCAATCGGCATATCCGCCTCTTTAGCCGCGTTAATTTCACCCCACATACCTTCCGATATGCCATTTTTGAGGAATACCGCCAGTCGGTCACACCGGTGCATCAACGTCAGTCCCATACTCAGCCCCAGTTCACGCTCTTGATGAATACCATCCCGCAGGAAACGGGTGAAATATACATGCGGGGCGATGGGAACATCTCCACAGCGGGCAACTGCAAAGCAATATTCAGCGCCTTGAAGAATATTGCCGGAAATATCACCCCTGAGTGGTGAGCAAATATAGACAAGTTCCTGCATATTAAACCTCCCCGACCTTCATCTTGCGCAAATCGTTCCACCACCGCATGACCTTGGGCATTTCACTCTCAACAATGGAATCCTTGACCGACTGTTTCTCCTGACGATACTCATTGAAGATATCGGCAAGTTCGCTGCGCGCGCAGGCAAGATCGTTCGTTTCGTCATCGTCCAGAACATCTTGCTCGGCAAAATCCTGTATGATCTCCCAGAGATCCACGGCCTCGTCCACGCAGTCATTTGAAATCAACCACTGTAAAAACGTGAAATCTCCAAACCCCATGCTGAACCAGCATCGGTCAAACCAGCGCTCGGCGTAATCCCTTTCGTCGGAGCCGTTGCTGTAGGTGCCGCCTACCAAATCACCTATAAAGTTCTCCAGCAACTCCGAGACGGTCAGTCCTGCCCCGCCCGCCTTGATAAAAAGGCGTTCCACATCGGCGTCCGAAAGCTTCAGCGCGATGTTGCGCTCCTTGATCGTTTTGATTTCCGCTGCTTGTTTTTCTCCGATATTCATAATGTTTTCCTCCTTGATGTCGGTGATCATATTCCGATTGAGTATTGAATAGCATCCAAAAAATGGTATACTGATATGGGCAAGCTTCGCCATTTCGATACAGGATTACAAAAATCTGTATCAAAGTGACAAAGCGACGGGTGCCATTAGCACGAACGGCGCATGGGGAGGCATATGGGAGGCACGAAAGAAACGTGGATATCCAAAATGAAAAGTTAACCTGCAACCGGAAAGCGCTGGGCAAATGCGAAATTGTGTCTTGTAACGTAGAGCCAATCACTGTTAAACGGCGCGATCCTCCATCGCCCATAGGAAACCATCCGGTATTTTGCGGACCGTCTGAGGTCTTTTAAGTATTGCTTGGGGTTATCTACGATCATCATTGTGATTCTGTGAGACTTGAGGCGGGATTTTTCCAGTTCCGCGATAATATTGGTGGTATTCTCGCGCACAGTTTCCAAAAAGGCAGCGATCCGGCGTTTCCTTTGAAAACGAGAACCGGTTCCTGATTTCAACAGGTACAGTGAATTCTTGTAGATGGAAGCCAGTTCCAGCGCCGCGGCAGATCTGTTGCCGACGTCATAGGCGGCCACCATGAGTTTACGGATCTTCCCGGCCACCATGACCTCTATTAATGCACTGAGCTTGCGGCGGTAGTAGTGAACGATTCTGGTATTATGCAGCCCTTTATTGGTAATGCAATACTTGCCTTTTATAAAGCGCAGCCGCAGGGGAACGGAAACTACCGCTGCCAGTTGGCGCCACTCGATAACCTCATTCTCATCGACCGTGCCGGCAATGCCATTGTCCATGCCCAAGATGGCAATAACGTTGCCGTAAAACATCTCATTGTGCTTGAGGTAGTAGTACTCCTGTGAGATATCCAAATAAGCGAATACATAGCCGCCCATGATGTTTTGCTCTTGCAATTGCAGTTTTTGGCGGGTTGTGCGGGCCTGTATGCCCGTGGGGTTGAAGTAATCAATATCTTTGCGATCCAGCAGCAGTTCAAGCTCGTCCTGTTTACGTGATGCGATGATGTACCATGCTTTACTCATTGTCTACCTCTCCTGTCTTATGTCCGCTTCTTTATTGGCTTTTGCGGTCTGAAAGGCTTTCGTAAGCCGATTGGAGCATTCTGGAGGTGCTGGAGGGGGTATCTGTGAATATACGGAGCAGGAAGGCAATCGTGCGGCCCGCCAACTCCGGGGTGCAGCTGGCCACACAGCGCACCTTCTGGCCGTCTTGGTAAGCGTGAATTTCGGAGGATGTCGGGAGGGCTTGCTGTTCCCGGTCAGGCGACTGTTCAAAGTCATTCCAGATTTGGGCAACACTCCTGAGATGCTTTTTCATTGTCAACACTCCTGTCTAATTGCTTGTCCATTTTATTTGCAGCCCGAATACTCGGGCGTTTGTCATATTGCGGTCTTTGATTCTATATCTCTCACTTCTACCACACAACCTTGTTTAATTACCACGGTAACAGACTTTTCGCTGTCTCTGGATGCTACCGGAAATGCATGGATTTCCTCTTCACTACATCTACTCAAATAAGATTTCAGCACATCATGGCACATATCCGGCCGGAAGTCCTTTGTTTCACCCGTGCTGATACTGTACACATGACTCCGACAACGAATGCCATTGATAATGGTTTCCATGATTACCACCTCAGTCTATCTATATGCCAATGGCTTGGGCACCTTTATCAAAATATTATCCTGCTTGTTCGTTTTCATTGTTAACGCTATCGATTTTGGAAATTATTGACTACCGTGTGGCGTGGGATTATAATATATTGTGACATCTTCGTGCTTTGCTTTTTCGGGCATCAATGTGTTTGCGGAGCATCTTGCAATATGCTTTCGGAGCACCTTTTCTAAGATAGTCAGCGGTCAACTGAACAAATTTCCGTCGATTAATCATTCGGTCAGCATCCTTGACGATTACTTTCTATCGTCGGTACACAAAGAGCATTCCTCCAGAATTTATGTTGACCGTTGTCGTAGCTCACCCGGTCGCCTTATCTTCTGTCTCCTGTATGATTAACGCGCCCATGATAATATCTTTAATGCGTGCTTTGGCGGCGGGAGATAGCTTTTTAAATGCTCTTTCGATTTCAATGGAATCATTTGCGCGCCGATTGAAATTGTCTTGTGATTCTTTAGGTGACACTTTCATTCATCCACCCCACAGTTTCTTTTTAACACTACAAAGTTCTCTATAGGTACATTATAGTTCTTTTAGAGTACTTTGTCAACGCTTATAGTGCAAATAGTTTGCATTGAGAACATACATGTAGTATAGTATAGGTGAGGAGTTGAAAACATGGATAACATCAGCGTGAGGTTGAAAAAGATTCGACTTCATTTGAATCTCTCACAAGAGGAATTCGGAAATCGAATTGGAATTAAATCAAAAGCACATATATCTGGTCTTGAAAATGGTAAAAAAAACGTGACCGATAGAATTATTAAAGATATTTGTGAAC